>JANMZU010000168.1:0-1625 GCA_031383585.1 Betaproteobacteria bacterium | reverse complement strand
ACGGGGATCTTCCAATCCTGCTTGAGCAACAATTGCACCCGATAGTTAACGCGGCCTTCCTTGCTGGTGGGCTCAACGCTTTGTACGTGCCCTATCTGATAGCCATCGTAGGTCACCGGCGAGCCATCCGAGATACCAGCGACATTGGCAAAGATCGCATAGTAGGAATCGTGCTTTTCGGTGTGCCCGCTCAGACGTGCCAGTGCGTATACGAGCAAAGCCATGGTGATCAGCACAAAACTCCCGACCAAGGTGTAATTGATGTTGTCGCGCTTCATGGTTTCATCCTGTGCTTCATTTTTTGCCTTGTGTTATGCGTTATGCCAGTTCGCGCGTCAAGCGCTGCAAATAGGCGTCACCGTCTACCTCATCGTGTCGCGGTTGGCGTTGCAGCAGGCTGACAATACGGGGATGATCCGAGCCGCGCACTTCTTCGACGGTACCGGTCAGCAGTATGTGCCCCTGATCAAGTACGGTAATTCGATCCGCGATCTTGAATGCGCTTTCCAGTTCATGCGTCACCACCACGATGCTCATGCCCATGGCTTCCTGCAGATTCAATATCAGCTCATCCAATTCGACCGACGCGACCGGATCAAGCCCCGCTGACGGCTCGTCGAAAAACAGCAGGCGCGGGTCGAGCGCAATCGCGCGCGCCAACGCAGCACGCTTCAACATTCCGCCAGACAACTCGCTCGGCATCAGATCCTCAAAGCCATTCAGATTCACCACTTCAAGCTTCATCCGCGCCATGATCTGAATAGTATTTTCGTCGAGCTTGGTGTGCTCGCGCAGCGGTAACGCTACGTTTTCGGCCACGCTCATTGAATTGAAGAGCGCACCACCTTGAAACGAAACACCCATCTGTCTGCGCAGGGCAAACATTTCTTGCGCAGAAATGCGCGTGATGTCCTGACCCAGCAACTTCACTGACCCCGATGTCGGTCGGTTCAAGCCAAGCAAATGGCGCAGCAGCGTACTCTTCCCCGAACCGCTGCCTCCCATGATGACCATGATCTCGCCCTGCGCGACGGTCATATCGATCTGGTGGAGGATTTTGCGATCGCCATAATGCGACACCAGCTTGCTGATTTCGATGGCAGGGGTGGCTGGTGACACCATATCAGCGGTTCAAAAACCAGGTGCACAACATGTCGGCAAGAATGATCGAGACGATACAGAGTACGACAGAACGTGTGGTCGCCCGCCCCACACCCTCTGCGCCACTTTTGACCTGAAAACCATTGACTGCGCCGATGATGGCAATCAGTATGGCAAAGGCAATGCTCTTGTAAATACCCCCCAGCAGGTCGCTGGTCGTAAGTGCCGCAAAACTGCGGTCAAAGAATACTTCCAGCGGCATACCCAACGCAGCCAGACAATACAATGCGCCGCCCAGCATCGCCACCAGATTTGCCAGTACCGTCAGGCAGGGCATGGTGAACATCAGTGCAATCAGCAACGGGGCGACCAGATACCGCACCGGATTAACGCCAATGACACGAAGTGCGTCAATTTCCTGCGATACCGTCATCGTCCCGATGCGCGCCGCTACCGCCGAACCGGAGCGCCCGGCAACAAAAATGCCCGTTATCAGCGGCGCAAATTCGCGGCTCACTGAATAG
>JANMZU010000436.1:0-1634 GCA_031383585.1 Betaproteobacteria bacterium | reverse complement strand
CAAATTCTTCCCTGATCATTGGTCGGCGACCTACAACCATTGGCTCAAGAATATTCAGGACTGGTGTATCTCGCGGCAACTTTGGTGGGCCACCAGATTCCCGCCTGGTACGACGACGAAGGCAACATTTACGTTGGTCGCGATGAGGCGGAAGTGCGTGCAAAAGCTGGCGGGAAAGCCCTCAAACGCGACCCGGATGTGCTCGACACCTGGTTTTCCTCCGCGCTCATTCCTTTCACCACGCTCGGATGGCCTGAGGAAACGCCGGATATGAAGGCGTTTCTGCCGTCGTCTGTGCTGGTGACAGGAAACGACATCATTTTCTTCTGGGTAGCGCGGATGATCATGATGACGCTGCACTTCACGGACAAAGTACCCTTCAAGCACGTGTACATCAACGCGATGGTGCGCGATGCTGAAGGCCAGAAGATGTCCAAATCCAAGGGCAACACGCTTGACCCGTTAGATTTGATCGACGGAATCAGCCTCGACGCGCTGCTTGAAAAATCAACCAAGGGCCTGATGCTCGCTGCACATCAAGAAAAAGCGGCAAAGTACGTAAAGAAGAATTTCCCGTCGGGCATTCCTGCCTATGGGACCGACGCGTTACGCTTTACCTTCACGTCACTCGCACCGCTGTCGATGACGCTCAATTTCGATTTGAGCCGCTGCGAAGGCTATCGCAATTTCTGCAACAAGTTGTGGAACGCGACTCGCTATGTGCTGATGAATGTCGAGGGCAAGAATGCGTTTGAATGCGGAATCGAAGAGCCTTCAGCCGCCGACTACACTGAATTTTCGCTTGCCGATCGCTGGATCGTCAGCTTCCTACAGCGGACCGAGGCAGAGGTTGCGCAGGCTTTTGATGAATACCGCTTCGACAATGCGTCGAATGCGATTTACAAATTTGTCTGGGACGAATACTGCGACTGGTATGTGGAGCTGGCCAAGGTGCAATTGCAAACCGGCAACGACGCGCAGCAGCGCGCTACCCGCCGCACTTTGCTGCGTGTGCTCGAGACAATGCTGCGGCTGGCACACCCCATCATTCCATTCATCACCGAAGAGTTGTGGCAAAAGGTGGCACCACTTGCAGGAAAAACCGGCGACACCATCATGCTGGCGCCCTACCCGGTTTCACAACCAGAAAAAATCGATGCCGCCGCCGAAACATTCGTAGCAACGCTCAAGGAGTCCATCGACGCAGTGCGCAATCTTCGCGGCGAGATGAGCGTGTCACCTGCACTGCGCGTCCCCCTGTTCATCAGCGGCGATGCAACCGCTATCGGCGCGCAACTGCCCTACCTGACGGCGTTGGCAAAGATCTCCGACGCACAATTGGTCGCGCAATTACCTGACGCCAATGCGCCGGTGGCGCTAACCTCTACGGGCAAGTGGATGCTCGACATCAAGATTGATGTGGCGACGGAATCTGCCCGCCTGTCTAAAGAAATCGCGCGCCTTGAGAATGAAGTGGTCAAGGCAAATGCCAAGCTGGGCAACGCGAGCTTCGTAGAGCGCGCTCCGGCGGCAGTCGTTGATCAGGAAAAAAAGCGACTCGCAGAATTTGAAGCGACTGTTGCGCAGTTGAAAATTCAGCTGGAAAAGTTGAAACACTAATATTGGCGAGCCTC
>JANMZU010000407.1:0-3499 GCA_031383585.1 Betaproteobacteria bacterium | reverse complement strand
GATGAAGGCCCAGTATTTTTGGTCGGTCATTGGTTGAATTCTGGAGAATGTGGAGAACAAACCAACATGAACAAAAGGCTATAGCAACTCGTCCCGTAACGCTTAAACGTAACCGATCTTGCGGTGATTACTTGAGAGCTCTGATTCTTATTTTGCAGACCATGTTCGCACAAGCGATTCACTGGTGCCAGCTTCTATTGACGGCCCCCATATGACCACTCTTCCGAAACAGAGTGTTGCGGCACGCAAGCGTTCTCGTTAGGCTGGTTTGGCGCTGCCCCCTGCGCGGCGGCTGGGCGATTCGTACAGCAAACTTTTCATTTCCTGTACCGGTAAGGGATTGATCACTCATGTGACGCGGGATGAATACGAGCTTCAGTTCTCGAACATATTCGATCAGATCGTTTCCTATGCGAACGGCGTTCCGACCAACGTAGTGAAGCCGAGCGTCTTTGACGTTTTACCGAAGTAGCGGCCGTAAAGCTGGCTGAACATTTGAATGCTGGAGGCCAGCTTTCGCTGTTTAGCTCCTTGTCAGCCGATACCTCTATCGCGGAATGAAAATTGCGATAGCATGGCATTGTTGCGCGATCATGCTGCACAGTTAACCGCGAAATCCTATGGGTAACGACTAGCCCAAATTATAAAAAGGTGAACCATTCATGAATCCAAATAAGGCTCTCTGGGAAAAAGGCGACTTCACGCGCATCGCGCAAAGCATGAGGGAGAGTGGCGAAGCGCTCATTGACAGTCTCGGTGTGACCAAGGGGTTGAAGGTGCTGGACCTCGGCTGCGGCGATGGCACCACAGCCTTGCCTTCAGCCCAACGCGGCGCGGACGTGTTGGGCGTGGATATCGCCCAATATCTCGTCGACGCTGGCAACAAACGCGCTGCCGAGCACGGGCTCAGCAATCTCAAGTTTCAAGAGGGCGATGCATCCGCGCTGACTGGGCTCTGTGATCACAGCTTTGATCTGGTCGTGAGTATCTTCGGCGCGATGTTCGCACCTCGGCCCTTCGATGTAGCCAGGGAGATGGTGCGCGTAACGCGCCCCGGTGGGCGCATCGTGATGGGCAACTGGATTCCCAATGATCCGACCCTGGTAGCGCAGGCGCTGAAAATCAGCGCCGCATATTCGCCGCCACCGCCGGAAGGATTCATCAGTCCGATGACCTGGGGGATCGAGGCAAATGTGATCGAGCGCTTTGCCGGCGCCGGCATTCCAATGGAGAAGATTTCTTTCGTCCGCGAAACCTATACGTTCAACTTTGTCGGCACGTCGGTCGAATTCGTCGCAAATTTTCGCAATTTCTACGGACCAACCATGAATGCCTTTGATGCCGCCGACAAGAACGGCAAGACTGCCGATTTGCAGAAAGAGTTGGAGGCGCTGTTCACCACGCACAATAAAAGTAACAGCCCGGGCAAGACGTCAATTCCCGCGACGTTTTTGCGTGTCACGATCGTGCGGGACTGATCACCCTCAAACAGCAAACCGCCCTGACGTGGGAGCGCTTTGCATACGGCAAGCCGAAAAGTACTTAGATCGCCATTTGGCGGGCTTCACCAGACCTTCCCCCTGAATCCCGCTGTAGTTCTTGAGGTCTCGTATTCGGCCGGCACATCACGCGCCCGCCATCCGGGAACATGGAACCACATCGTTTTTTGGCACCTCTGGCTATCTACTATTTGTCGGCTTTGACTTCCGTCGCTGCCTTCTCCGCACGCCTTCTCATCAGCGCAGACCAGTCGAATGGGCCTTTAGCGAAGCGCTGATGCGGTGAGTCGCTCATGGTGACCCGTACATTGCCGTCCATCCGCACGACGTCAGCCGCCGCTATGCTGAGCGAACTCAGACTCATCGAAACAATTGCGCCGGCCAAGGCAATCAATTTCATGGCAGCTCTGCAATGATCATGCGGCTTCATAGGCCCGCTTCAGCAAGGCCTTTAGCTCGGCGTCAACCTCCACAACCGAGCCCACGCGTACCCGATGCGAGACCATCGCGTTGAAGCTCCCTGAATCCTCCAGCCGCCCTGCAGCGGCCACGCCCTTGAGATTCAGGCCGACGTCGACCCGTGTCGCGGTAGAAGGCTGGATAAGCCCGAACTGCTTGGCGCGACGCAAGAAGACGTAGGTCTTCTTTGGCGACAACTCAACATCGTTGCCTAAGCTCGCAACCATTTTTGCGAGCGCATCGTAGATCGGCTTCACCGCCGCTTTGCTGCCTGAGTACTGTGCGCCGAGCAGCTCGCCCGCCTCTGCCGTTGCGGTCGTGCCGCCGAGTACCGATTGGGCAATGAGATTGGCGTAGCCGTGGCCGAGCGCGTGCTCGCTTTTGAGCCAGCTCACAATCTGCCCGTGCTTTTCCAGCCGCTGTTTTTTTGCCAGCGACACCCATGCATCGAGAGTCTTGCCGGTTTTCTCGGTCAGATTTTGCTTCATTGTTTCTACTGCGTCTTCGACCTTTCCCATTGCGGTCTCCTTGTTATCAATCGAAATTCTTATTTTTTCATCGGCCAGTTATCAACCTCGGTTCTCTTCGGCAACACAAATTCCATCTTGTCAAAAATCCAGTACAGCAACCGTACGCGGGTTGGCGGCTTGCCGGTCTCAACGATGCTCTTCAGCCGGTTGATGATCATGGTGCCGCCAGACTGCATGTCCTTCGCAGTCTTGGTGCCGACCGGCATACCTTCGATAATCAGGGTGCATTCGACACCGCCGGGGAGCTGTTTCAATTCGTAGATCACCTCGCACTCGGGATCGTCGTAAGTGGTGAAGCGCATGGTATGAGCGAACCTGTGCGGCGGATCGAAGGCTGTGATGGTGCCGACGACGATCGCTTTTTTGCCTGACCTGGTGCGCATCTGCATAGCCTCGCCAACCGCAATCGCTTGCGCGTGCAGCCAGGCATTGAACACGGCGCCCTGCGCTTCGCCTTGTTTGGTGAGTTCCCGCCACACGGCTTCGATCTTGCCTTCGATGACGACACGAAATATGGCTCTGGTCGTATTGGTCATACTTATCCTCCTGCAGATTCGATGCTGCGCTTGAGCTTGGTAAGTTGAGACGCGAAGTAACGGCTGTACTCGTCGCTCCAGCGTTCATGGATTTGCTGCAGTGGAACCACGTTGAAATACAGCAGGCGCTCACGACCCTCGCGCCGCGAGATGATCAGGTTTGCCGCGTCGAGCACGTCAATGTGCTTCATCACGCCGATGCGGGAATAGGCGAAATGTTCGGCGACAAAATTGACATTGCATCCCGGGTTCTCACGGACCACATCGATAATGGCACGACGGGGCTGACTTGCCATGGCGTGAAAGACGAGATCTAGTTGGTCTTGATTCATATGTAACCATATTGTTACTCATTGAAAACGGCGCGTCAAGGGAATCGAAGTCCGAAAGTCTTCACATGAAGCGATCTCGTAGCGGGCTGATTGACTGGCCGCACATTTCCCTCAGGCTACTTCTATGGACAACGTCGACGCCC
>JANMZU010000386.1:0-5229 GCA_031383585.1 Betaproteobacteria bacterium | reverse complement strand
GGGCGAAGCCGCATCAGGCAGGCCTGGTAGATCGCCTCGCGCGGCGGCATACCTAGCCGCCGCTCTGCGTCCAGCGCGAAGTCGATCATCATGATCGCGTTCTTTTTCACGATGCCAATCAGCAGAATGATACCGATGATGGCAATGATGCCGACGTCACTTCCTGTCAATAGCAAAGCCAGTAGGGCACCAACGCCAGCGGACGGCAAGGTCGATAGGATGGTCACTGGATGAATGTAGCTTTCGTACAGTACCCCGAGTACGATATACATGGTGACGATGGCGGCCAGGATCAGCAGCAGAGTATTAGTAAGCGAAGCACGAAACGCCAACGCCGCCCCCTGAAACCCGGTGCGTATGCTGGCCGGGACCTGCAACTCGCGTTCACTCTGTTCAATTGCTTTTACTGCATCGCCCAGCGAAACGCCGTTGGCGAGATTAAAGGAAATGGTGGTGGCTGGAAACTGCCCGATGTGGTTGATGGCTAGCGACGCTGGCTTTTCGATCACCTTTGCAACGGCTGAAATCGGGATCTGTTGACCCGTCGATGAGCCAACGTAAATCTCAGTCAATGCCTGCGGCCCGAGCTTGTATTCTGGCTTCACTTCGAGCACCACCCGGTACTGGCTGGTCTGAGTGAAAATCGTGGAGATGAGGCGCTGACCAAATGCGTTGTAAAGCGCGTTGTCGATTGCCAAGGGTGTGACGCCAAGTCGCGCGGCGGTGTCGCGGTCAATATCGAGGTATGCCTGCAGACCCTGATCCTGCAAATCGGATACCACGTCAATTAGCTCGGGCAAAGTCGCAAGCTTGTCCACTAGCTTGTGGGTCCACGAACTCAGTTCCTCTGAATTTGCGCTCTCTAGCGTGAACTGATATTGGGTGCGGCTCACGCGATCTTCGATCGTCAAATCCTGCACCGGCTGCATATAGAGCTTAATGCCTTCGAGTTTATCGAGCCGTGGTTTCAGTCGCTCTATTACACCGGAAGCACTCGCGTCGCGCATACTGTGTGGCTTGAGGTTGATCAGCATCCGGCCGCTATTGAGCGTTGAATTGATGCCGTCGACGCCGATGAATGACGACACACTCTCTACCGCTGGATCCTCCAGAACCACCTGCGCCAACGTCTGCTGGCGTTGCGACATGCTGGCAAACGACACCGATTGTGGCGCTTCAGAAATCCCTTGAATGACACCAGTGTCCTGCAGCGGAAAGAAGCCCTTGGGCACCAGAATGTACAGCAGTACCGTCAGCGCGAGCGTACCGATTGCCACCAGTAATGTAAGCGCTTGCCGATCCAGCACCCAATTGAGCATCACGCCGTAGCGCGCGATGAGGTTATCGAACCAGCGGCCGGTGACTTTGTAGAATCGCCCCTGCTTTTCTTCAGGCGTGTGTTTGAGCAAACGCGCACACATCATCGGCGTGAGCGTCAGCGAGACCACAGCAGAAATCAGGATCGCTACGGCGAGCGTGATGGCAAATTCTCGAAACAGGCGTCCGACCACATCGCCCATGAACAGCAATGGAATCAGCACCGCAATCAGCGAAAACGTGAGCGAAATGATGGTGAAGCCAATTTGCTCGGAGCCTTTGAGGGCAGCCTCAAGCGGGGAGTCACCTTCCTCGATATAGCGCGAGATATTCTCGATCATAACAATGGCATCGTCGACCACAAAGCCGGTGGCAATGGTGAGCGCCATGAGCGAAAGATTGTTGAGCGAGTAGTCGGCCAGATACATGACCCCAAAGGTACCCACCAGTGACAGCGGCACGGCAACGCTGGGGATAATCGTCGCGGCAACATTGCGCAGGAACAGAAATATCACCATCACCACCAGCCCGACGGCCAGCATCAGCTCGAACTTCACATCGTTTACCGAGGCGCGGATGGTCACGGTGCGATCAGTCAATACCATCAATTCAACCGATGCCGGCAGCGTCGACGCCAGATTCGGTAGCAGTTGCTTGACGCGATCCACGACTTCGATCACGTTGGCACCCGGCTGGCGCTGGATATTGAGAATGATTGCCGGCGTCTCGTTCATCCACGCGGCAAGCTTGACATTTTCGGCGCCTTCGACCACTTCAGCAATATCGGTCAGGTATATCGGCGCCCCGGCCTTGAATGCGATGATGATTGACCGGTATTCCGCTGCCGACTTCAATTGATCATTGGCGTCAATCGTATACGCACGGGCTGGGCCATCGAAGCTGCCCTTGGCCTGATTGACGTTGGCAGCACCAATGGCAGTGCGAACATCATCCAGGCCGATGCCGGTCGCGGCGAGCGCTTTCGGATTGACCTGCACGCGCACGGCGGGACGCTGCCCGCCGGAGAGCGTGACCAGGCCGACACCGGGCAGCTGCGATATTTTTTGCGCGATGCGCGTATCCACCAGATTTTGCACACGTGGCATCGGCATGGTTTTCGACGTAACGCCGATGGTGAGAATCGGTGCATCTGCCGGATTCACTTTGCTGTAAGTCGGTGGCGCGGGCAGATCGTTGGGCAATAAATTGCCGCCCGCATTGATTGCCGCCTGCACTTGCTGCTCGGCAACGTCGAGCGCAAGCGACAATTCAAACTGCAGGGTAATGACCGATGCCCCGCCCGAACTGGTTGAAGACATCTGCTTCAAACCGGGCATTTGCCCGAATTGGCGCTCCAGCGGTGCCGTGATACCTGAAGTCACCACGTCCGGACTGGCGCCCGGATAGAGCGTGACGACTTGTATGGTCGGGTAGTCAACCTCGGGCAACGCCGACAGCGGCAGTTGTTTATAAGCAAGAAAACCTGCGAGCAGGATCGCGACCATCAGTAGCGAGGTCGCTACCGGGCGCAGGATAAACAGACGTGAGGGATTCATGCTCGCCTAGTTTTGCGCGCGTTCACGCATCTTCTTGCGGAACTCCGCCTTCTGCTCGTCGCTCATACCTTCCATTTTTTTCCTGAGTTCGGCCTTCTGCTCATCGCTCATGTCGCGCCATCCACCGCCCCTTGGCGGCGGTTCCACCGGGCCGGAAGCCGGTTTGGCCGGTTCTCCGGCCGCAGGCTTGGGCGCATTTGGCGCATTGGCCGGGCCAGGCGCAGGCTTGCCGGAAGCTGGTGCGGTCGTGGCGGGAGCGTTCGTGGCTGAAGCAGCAGGAGCGACAGTAGCGGCGCCAGGTGCCACAGCAGCTGGCGCGGGTGCGCTTTGCGCCGGATCGCCTTTGCCTGGCCTATTGCCACGCTTGGAAGGATCACCGCCACCGGGTCCACGTTGGCGAGGCACAAATGGCGTGGTCACTTCGACTTTTGCACCTTCACGCAAACGGTCAATACCGTCTGTAACGACCATTTCACCCGGTCGCACACCAGAATCAATAGCCACATTGTCATTCTCAACTGCGCCCATCTTTACTGGCCGCAGCGAAACGGTCTTGTCCTCCTTGACGACGTAGACGATGGTGCCCTGCGCGCCGCGTTGAATGGCGGCCATCGGAATGACGGTGGCGTCTTTCTTGGTCTCGACAACCATGCGTACGTTGACGAACTGGTTCGGAAACAAAAGGCCATCGGGATTCGGAAACTGCGCCTTTAACTTGATGGTGCCTGTTGCCGTGTCGATCTGGTTGTCGACCGTGATCAGGGTGCCGACGGCGAGTTTGTTTTTCTGTTCGCGGTCCCAGGCATCCACGGCCAATTTTTCGCCTGCCTTCAAACGCTGCAATACACGCTGCAGACTATCCTGTGGAATCGTAAATACGACCGTAATCGGATCGATTTGCGTAATGACGACCAGGCCCACCGCATCAGAGGAGCGAACGATATTGCCGGCATCGACCAGACGCAGACCAAGACGACCTGAGATCGGTGCCGTGACGCGCGTGTATGAAAGTTGCAGCTTGGCGCTATCGACCTGCGCCTGATCGATTTTCACGGTGCCTTCAAATTGGCGCACCAGAGACTCCTGACTGTCCAGCTGTTGCTTGGAAACAGAATCCTGCGCCAGCAAGACACGGTAGCGCTCAAGATCGAGTTTGGCGTTATTCAGTTGCGCCTGATCGCGCGCCAATTGCCCCTCCACTTGTGCTAACTGCACTTGCAACTGCTTGGGATCGATTTCGGCCATCACGTCCCCAGCCTTTACCACCTGGCCTTCTTGAAACAGTACGTTTTGCAGCAGACCATCCACCCGTGCTTTCACAGTCGCCGCGCGTAGCGCTGACACCGTACCCAGCCCGTTCTGGACAACATTCAGGTCCGCCTTTCGAGCCGCAACCGCCAGCACCGGCTGCACGCGATTGGGATCAAAGCCGCCGAATCGGCCGCTGCCCGGCGCTCTGCCGGTCGCACCGGCTGCGGGGGCGCCCGGCTTCGCGGGGTCCCCTGCTTTCGTCGCATCCGTGGCGGCCAAAGCCAGGTACCACCAAATGCCGCCGCCGATAGCGCCAACGATTAGCAACGGGATAAGCCCCCAGCGCATCCAAGCGGGTTGTCGCTGCCATGCATTCACAGGGGCGTTATAGGAGGAGGATTTTTCCATGGTTTTTATATATTCAGGTCAGAGTGCCGGGTGAGTTGGCTGCAGGAGGCAGGCAAGTTTCCGGGGAAGGCAGGATTCAAACTAAGGCCAGCCTGTGCTGGCGCAGACTGCTGATTGTGCGGGATATGACACGACTCGGCAAAATTGGTCAGCCAATAAGGCGTGTGCAATTGTAACGAAATGCAAGCTACGCAATAGCCATCCGATTCAACGATCTTGCAAAGGTCGGCGCACGCCGATGCTTCGTCGCCTGCTCGAACGCATACGCCAGCCGGATTAGCGTGGGCTCATTCCATGCGGTACCCACAAACGAGATGCCGCAAGGCAGTCCGTATACATTTCCTGCGGGCACCGTCACATGAGGATAGCCAGCCACGGCTGCGGGCGAGGTAAACCCGCCACCACTGGCATCGCCCTTGATGAAATCGGTCAGCCAGGCGGGGCCACCCGATGGCGCAACCAAGGCATCGAGTTTATGCTCCTTCAACACCTTGTCGATGCCCTCGGTGCGGGAGTAAAGCAAATTGTTGGCGAGTGCGTCCAGATACTCTTTGCTGTCCAATCCGCCCTTAGCTTCAGCGCGCAGAAAATGTTCCTGGCCAAAGAACGGCAGTTCCCGCGAACGGTTTTGCTCGTTGAAATCGATGATGTCTTTGAGCGACTTGATGGCAGCGCCCGGCGCAAATTCGGCAAGGTA
>JANMZU010000379.1:0-1915 GCA_031383585.1 Betaproteobacteria bacterium | reverse complement strand
GTAGCCTTGGCGCGCGGGCGCTCCAGCGCGGCTTCCTTGTCTTCGATAAATTTGAGGCGTGCCTCGACTATTTTTGAGGTGTAAAACTTGGCGATGCGCCGCGCGATCACGCGCGCGATCATCGCCGGCGTGAGTTCCCCGGCCGCCGGCAGCAGCCAGGCGCTGCGATGGGTTTCCCATTCGCCGAGCTCGTCGTATTTGCCGATCACGCGCGGGCGCACGTCGTCGCGCCAGTTGTAGAGCTGCTCCTTCATCTGGTATTCAATCAACTGACGCTTTTCCTCGACGACCAGAATCTCTTCAAGCCCGAGTGAAAATTCACGCACCGCCGTCGGCTCCAGCGGCCAGGGCATGCCGACTTTCATCAGGCGAATGCCGATCTCGGCGGCATGGCGCTCGTCGATGCCCAGATCTTCCAGCGCCTGCAAGGTATCAAGATAGCTCTTGCCGGAGGCGATGATGCCCAGGCGCGGCTTGTCGGAGTTGATCGTGACGCGATTCAGTTTGTTCACGCGGCAGTAAGCGAGTGCGGCGTAAATCTTGTCGTGCTGCAAACGCAGTTCCTGCTCCAGCGGCGAATCGGGCCAGCGCAGTGACAGGCCTTTTTCCGGCATCGGAAAATCTTCGGGCAACAGGATTTTCGGGTTGCTTGGATCGATCAATACAGACGCAGACGCATCGACCGTATCGGAAATGCACTTGAACGCGATGTATAGACCCGAGTACCGAGACATCGCAAAGCCGTGCAGCCCAAGATCGAGAATCTCCTGCACGCCAGTCGGATACAGCACCGGGATCATCGCTGCATCGAAAATGTGTTCGGACTGGTGCGGCAACGTGGACGATTTGCAGGCGTGATCATCTGCCGCAACCAGCAGCACACCGCCGTGTTTCGATGAACCTGCCGCATTGGCGTGCTTGAACACATCACCCGAGCGATCCACGCCGGGACCTTTGCCGTACCAGATACCGAATACGCCATCAAACTTGTTGCTGCCGGGTGGCGCAAAGCCGAGCTGCTGCGTACCCCACAAGGCGGTGGCGGCAAGCTCTTCATTCACACCGGGCGTGAAGAAGATGTGGTTTTCCGTCAGGAATTTTTTGGCTTTCCACAGCGCCTGATCGTAGCCGCCCAATGGTGAACCGCGGTAGCCGGAGATAAAGCCCGCCGTGTTGAGTCCCGCTGCGAGATCACGTTGACGCTGCATCATCGGCAGACGCACCAATGCCTGAGTGCCGTTCATGAAGGCACGGCCCTGCGTCAGGGCGTATTTGTCATCGAGCGTAACTGTGGAATAGGCGGACGGCTGGGCGGCATCGATTGATGCCTTGGTGGCAACTACGGCTGACATTACAACTCCTCAAATTTTGTTTGCGGATCTGACGCTGGCGATGCTTTGGAGCAATGCGCACATTTCGCGTTGTGGGCCTACCGCTTCAGGAGATTTTGTCCCCTAAGCAAGGCGGGCGCAAGTATAGCCGCAATGGTTGTATTTGCGAAATGAAACGCTGATTGTCCATAACAACAAATTTGCCAAAAAAACGCAGATCGCCTATTGGCGCGGTGTTACGAGCATTTTTTCCCGGTAAAGCGCACCAGTGCTAGAGTTTCCGATTGATGTACTATTTCAACTTTAAAGGCGAACCGCATGACGTGGAAATTAGCACAGGCACCGGCCCAAGCGGGCCGAATCGCCATTGTTACCGGTGCCAATATCGGCCTGGGCTTTGAAACAGCGCTGGCACTCGCGAGTAAAGGGTGCAAGGTCATTCTGGCTTGCAGAAACATCCACAAAGCCGAGTCAGCTAAATCCAGCATAGTGGCGCAACACCAAACTGCTGAGGTTGAGTGCATGCAGCTCGATCTGAGCAGTCTCAAATCGGTTCGCGCATTCGCGACCGCCTACGCAAAGCG
>JANMZU010000368.1:0-2621 GCA_031383585.1 Betaproteobacteria bacterium | reverse complement strand
GCAGGCGACCCAGCAGTCAACTGACAGAGCCACATAACCAGCTGGCTGCTCGCGCACGAAATCGGCGAGATTCAGATTCGGCCAGGTAGCGGCATCACTCAGCACCTTTATTGGCGTCAAGCGAACGCCGCTCGCGGCCGGCCTCGATGGCGCTCGTCAGGAGCTATCCAAATAGATTCGAGGCCGGCCTTTCGGTAGCCAAATAGCGTGTAGAGAGGGCGTCGTAGCTTGGCGGCCACTATCTCCGGTGCTAACAGCCGCGCGCCTTCCGGTAAGGATTAAACCAATGTCGGCAGCGCACATCACAAACATGGGGAAAAATGGGAAAACACTAACAGCAGCGAGCGTTCTCAGGGCTTATCGTCTGGAAACACCCGCAAATGCTGGACTTCATGGATTTGACTTGAAAGGGCTGCTCTCGGACAACTCATTGACATGCCGCTCGATCCCGCCCGATTCCCGGCGTAGAAAGTCCTCCACCGCCTTGGCGAATTCTGGATGCTTCAACCAATGTGCGGAATGACATTTCACCGGCAGGAAACCGCGCGCGAGTTTGTGTTCTCCCTGGGCGCCGCCTTCGAAGATCTGGATGCCGCGTTCAATGCAGAATTCAAGCGCCTGGTAATAACAGGTCTCAAAATGCAGACCTGAATGAAACTCCATGCCGCCCCAGTAGCGGCCGTACAGTGTGCGTTCGCTGAACAGATTGAGTGCGCTGGCGACGGGTTGGCCGTCGCGTTCGGCAACAATGAGCAGGATGTTGTTTGCCATGCGCTCGCCGATAAGGCCAAAGAATTTGCGGTTGAGGTAGGGCGTGGAAAAATGCGCTTGGTAGGTGTGGTTGTAGCACTGGACGAAGAAATCCCAATCAGCGCTGGTGATGTCAGCGCCGACCAGTCGCCTGAATGTGATGCCCACCTCGCTGACCTTGCGCCGCTCCTGCTTCACCTTCTTGCGCTTGTCGTGGCTCATGGTGGCGAGAAAATCGTCAAAGCACTTGTACCCTGCGTTTTGCCAGTGAAACTGGATCGAGGTGCGCGGCATCAGTCCGGCATCTGTCAAAAGCTGATGATCATCGGCGTCTGGAAACAAAACGTGCAGCGACGACACATCGCTCTGTCCGGCAAGACTGATCAGGCTATCGACGAGGATTTTCTTGTCGGCAGACGTTTTTGCCAACAAGCGTCCCCCTGAGCAGGGCGTGAAAGGTACCGCTGCCAGCAACTTTGGATAGTATTCAAGCCCGTGCCGCTGATAGGCCTCGGCCCAGGCCCAGTCGAAGACGTATTCCCCATACGAGTGGCTTTTCACGTAAAGCGGCACCGCGCCGCACAGCTTTTGCTGCGCATCGATATCGCGCCACAGGGTGAGAAATTGCGGTAGCCAGCCCGATTTGGCCGTCGTGCAGCCGGCGTCTATCATCGATTGCAGATAGGCGTGGCAAACGGTGGGATTGTCCGCAGTCAATCCGTCCCACTCAGCGGGCGAGATGTCGATAAGGGAATCGAGGGTTTTCAGTTCGTACTCGCGCATGTTCGGACTGTCCTGGATCGAACCTTATAATTGAACATCAATCTTAACCTCAAGAAGTCGCCCGGCTTCGTGACAATGATTTTTACAATGATGCACCTATGAAAATTGCCATTGCCCAACTCAATCCCATGCTTGGTGACCTCACTGGCAATGCCGAACGCATTCTGGAGTACGCAGAACATGCGAAATCTGCAGGCGCCACTTTGCTGGTCACACCCGAACTGGCGCTATGCGGCTACCCGCCAGAGGATTTGCTGTTCCGCCGTGACTTCCGTCTCGCGTGTGCTGCTGCCCTTGCCGAAATGGCGCCGAAAGTGTCCGGCATCAAGATTATCGTCGGCCACCCGCAGGTCAGAAACGGCAAACTCTATAACGCGGCGTCGCTGATTGAAGATGGTCGCGTGACTGGCACATATCTGAAACAGCGACTGCCAAATTACCAGGTATTCGACGAGAAGCGTTATTTCGACACTGGCGACGAGCCGTTTGTGTTCGAGCACGAAGGCGTCAAGATTGCGGTGCTGATTTGTGAAGATGTATGGTTCGCCGAGCCGGTAGCAGCAGCCAAGGCAGCAGGTGCACAATTGATTGTCGTACCGAACGCCTCACCGTATGACTTCAAGAAACTTGAGACGCGCTACGACGTCGTTCGAGCCCGAGTGGAGGAGAGCGGGTTGCCGATTCTCTACGCACACTGGACCGGCGGGCAGGACGAGTTGCTATTCGATGGTGCCTCATTCGGCATCAATTCGGATGGCTCTGTCGGGTATCAGGAGCGGGAATTTGAAGAGGCGCTGGGCCTTGTGGAATTCAGCGATGGGATTATAAACGGTGTGGTTTTCCCCGCCTTGTCGGTTGAGGCGAGCGTTTATCGTGCGCTGGTCGTGGCATTGCGCGATTACGTAAACAAAAATGGCTTCCCGGGGATATTGCTGGGGCTATCCGGCGGTGTTGATTCGGCATTGACGCTGGCAATCGCCGTGGACGCGCTGGGACGAGAGCGCGTGCATGCGGTGATGATGCCGTCCGAATTTACGGCGCAAATTTCGCTCGATGATTCGCGTGAAATGATGCAGATTCAGGGCATA
>JANMZU010000338.1:0-6824 GCA_031383585.1 Betaproteobacteria bacterium | reverse complement strand
TTCGAAGCCGGCCCGTTCGTTTGGATGGTATAAAAATTCGTCTGGCTCCGTGCCGTTCGCTGGCGCTGCGACCTGGGTAATCGTGAGCACATCCCCGTCGAAGTCCGTGTCATTAGAGAGCACCGGGATAGTGACGGAATTGCCACGAACTACTGTTGCAGTGTCAGCCCTAGCTACTGGCGCATCGTTGACGCTCGACACGTTGAGCGTGACCGTCGCGACATTACTTTGCAATGACCCGTCTGTCGCGGCATATGTGAAACTGTCGGTACCGCTGAAATTCAAAGCCGGAACGTAAACCAGCGACGGCAGCGTGCCAGACAGCGTTCCGTTCGTCGGAAGACGAACAATAATGTAAGACAGCGCCGTCGAATCCACGTCTGTGCTTGTGAGGGTAATTCCGACGGCAGTGTCCTCGTTAGTGGTAACACTTCTGTTCGGAACCACGGGCGCGTCATTGACGGGGGTAACCGTGATGGTGACGGTGCCGACATTGCTCGACGCCTGACCATCGGACGCTTGGTAGGAGAAAGAATCTTGTCCAGCGAAGTTGTCTGCGGGGACGTACAACAGCGAAGGCGGCGAGCCCACTAACGTCCCGCGTGACGGTTGTTGCGTGATCGTAAAGGTGAATGCAGTCGAATCGATATCGGCCGCTGTCAACGTGATATTGACTGGCATGTCCTCGTTCGTGCTGATGGCTCTATCGACGACAATGGGGGCGTCATTAACGGCCTCGATCGAAACCGATACTGTTGCGATGTTGCTGGAGGCCAAACCATCGCGCGCCTGAAAGGAAAAAGAGTCGCTGCCAGTGAAGTTCGCGCCCGGGGTATACAACAGATTTGGCGCGGCGCCACTCAACACGCCATATTGCGGCAGGGCTACAAGGCTGTACGTGAGCTGATCGCCGTCTGCATCAGATCCGGACAACACAACCGCGACCGGATTGTCCTCGCTGCCGAAAACAACCTGGGGGTAGGCGACCGGCGCGCGATTGGACTCGACGATGGTGATCGCGACTTCTGCCTCGACCGTCGTCCTGCCGTAGGTCGCTGTGTACTTGAATGCATCTGCGCCAACGAAGCCCTGCGGCGAATAGTAAGCGAATCTGTCACCGTTCGAGTTGACGTTCAAGGTGACTGTGCCCATCGCGGGCTGCTGGCTGATGGCGTATGTCACCCTGCCGCTGTTGCCGACAGAGCCGGCGAGAATCCCCGAATAGATGGAGTTTTTCTGCGTTGTCACGGCAGTGTCCTGCGCAGACAGAGGTGCATATTGCCGATATATCTGCACTCCCCCCGCAACACTAACCATGAGCAACGACCCGTCGCCTGATATTTTGGTGCGTCCGTTCGTAAACGCGTGGTTTCCGTTGTTCACGAACGTGCTGCCGAAATCTAGCGCGGCAGTTTCCGCGAACGAGTTCATGTCGAAGACTTTGACCAATGTAGTCTGCACAAACGGAAAGTATGCGATCGGCTCGACCGGGTGATAAGCGACGCCAATTGGCTGCTGACCAGCGTAAACGCCAATTGTCGCAATCTTTTGAAAGGCGGCGTCATACACAAATGTCCCGCCGTAAGTGGGGATGGAAGTTTGTGTGCCGTTGCTGTTAGCGCCAACCTCGTAATTGAACCAAGAAGTCCCGTCCACGTACCATTGCCTACGATCCAAAGCGCCAGTAGAGACCGTGTACATACCCCAGCGACCGTCAGAGATATTGGCTTCCGCGAAGGCTACTTTGGTCCGGTCGCCGCTACTGGCCAGCATCACATCTTGCGTAACAGTGCCGAGGTCTGTAACAACCCCTGATACGTCAAATTTGCGGAGCTGGGTCCAACCAGATCCTTCGTACTTAGACGTAACTAGCAACGTGCCGTCTGCTCCGTAGGCAGCGGTAAATGTCCCGCCCTCCCCGAACGTCCGCGGCGCGATGTATTTGACTGCACTACCGTCTCTCAGATCGATACGCCAGACCCACACTTGCTCTGAACGCACCTTATCCGCAACGGCAAGGAAATTGCCATCAGGCGATAAATCAGCCCCGTTTAGTTGCGCTCCAGGCAATACATATGGCGGCAAGTAAGTGTTGGTCGACACCTGATAACGAATCAACGACTGTCCGCCGCTTGTGATGTAAACAATATCGCGCGCAGCATCGTGCACCATATCGACTCGATTCGGCGCAGAAACAAATGTTCCAACTGCAAGAGCATTCCCTGCGCACAGGACCAACATGCACGCCACAGCAAACAACTGCTTGAATTTCAGCATTTAGATTTTCCCTTTGTGTAAATGGATAACGCTGCAAGCGTAATACTTACGGCGTCAGATCGGTCCGGCTATGTGCTTTCTCCGGCACTACCGTTCCGTCCCCATGCGCGGTTTCGCCGCCATTCGGGGGGCGCAGACGAGTGGAAAAGGTGGTGTTCAGCACTGCTCCCATATCTAATTATTGTTGACCTGGGTCAATGTAACTCGTAAAGTCGGGCGAAGCGTAGCACAGTTTCTCCTTGCAAACTGGCACGTTCTGCAAGCTGTCGGTATCCTGGTTCCATCTTCGGCGTCCTACACGTCCGGCAGGGGCTACGCGCTCACGATGTTGAGCTCCGCGACAATTCCCTCGCCTTCGATCCTGAAGCCATTTCCCAGCGCGATTGTCTATGCGGCATGGACAACTTTCAGTACGTCAGGTCATGGCCGCAGTCTAGTGAGGCATATGCCGTCTGGCGGATACACCAGTTCGAAATTGCACCGGCCAATACGATAAGTCGCACGCTGCGCGCTTGGCGAGTTTTTCCTCCAACCTGGTGTTTTCAAACGAGGACTCTAACGCCTTGTAAACGACGGGATTTCGCCACAGGATTTCAACCTAGGTGTTGAAGCACACGTCATTGGGTCCGAAGAAACTCATGTGCGGCAGTGCATCATTTCAACGCAAGCCAATCGAAGCTTTAGGCGTCAATTGATTTTCCAGTTTTGACCGACCGCTATATAGACAAATAGGTGGTGGTTTTGGCGTTCCGCTACTGGCCGATTTCTTTCCAATGATTGTAAGATTTCACTTCCTGCTTCGACTATTGTCGTCATTTATTCCGAAATGGACGATGTTTCAGCTAAGTACTTTGGCAAGATTAGCCGAAGTTCTTTAGCGGACCTCATAAGCAGCTTCTCCACTCTTCCCGCTGGTTGAAAGGATTCAAAAGCTGCCTCGTTTTTTAATTGATCACTAGCCGTCACTAAATGCATGTAGCGTTTATTTAGATTTGCAAGTCTCGGAGTCTTCAGATGGTCGTCGTACGGCGAAGGTACGCCATTTTCCGAACTGAAAATTGCTATGAAAAGCGCGTCATCGCCAGGCTCAAATGAGATGGAAACAACATTCCTGCTGCCTGCAAAATCGGCACGGTAGATACGCCCGCTTATCGATGGGGTGTTAGGTGAAAAACCCAACTCTTTTAGAAAAGGAGCAAACCCACTTGAAACTATGTTTATGAATTCTTGGCCATCCACGTGATGCTCCGATCTCCGATACTTTTGCTTTATGGCCTACTGCGTTGCGGCGCGTCTTGGGTTCCCCGCCTTGTGCGATTCGTGAAGCCCAGCCGTTGGTGCCCCACCGGATTGTTTCGAGAAACGAAATAGATCAAAACGCTGGGTACCAGTGCTTGCTCAGCGACATTCGCATTTCTGAACGACCGCTAAGCGGAAATTTTGTAGACGACATCGACTGTCTGTTGCTGGCCGGGAGCTGTGTGACAATTCTAGGTCACGCCTGACTCTATGCGTTCATCTGACTTCCCGTTTATCGAGGAACTTAAGATCGCGAGGGCGTTTATTTCTTTTTGGCTTTTTTGCGTTTTTGGTCATAACTGGCGACAAATTTGTCGACTGGCAGTTGGCCAACGAGTTTTGCGACCACGTCGAGTGGCAGATCTTCAACTTTCTTGAAACGCAAACAGCCGCCACCCATGTCGAGTTTCTTGCCGGACGCACGATACTCTGTCTCAAAATCGGCGCGTAGCTCTGGATTGGTATACATACAAAAGAGGCGAATCATCATGTTGTTCTTTTGGTTTGCCAGACCAACGTACTGCAATCGCTCTTTCGGCTTCGAATCGTACCCGTCTGGATAGATCGAATAAGGCACAAAATAGGCAATATCACCCCATTGGATTCCTTCTTCGTATTTTTGCGGCAAGTTATTGAGGATCAATTTTCGGACTCGTGCGAGCGCCTCCCTCCGATCTTCGGGAAGTTGGTCTAAATACGCCTGAACCGTTGTCGCTTGACTAGCCATAAATCCAAAAACGCGAACGACAATCACATTGAGCCTTGTGACACGGAAATTACGTGCCAATCGAATAAAGCGGCAAACGTGAAACCCTTGAGATTACGCGGCCATTGCCGACATCAAGCACCGGCGCGCCTCACAGGTCAAAAAGCCGCTAAACGCCGCGCCACTATTGCTGATTGAACGATTTATGCGAGCGCCTGCTCAATATCTGCCTTCAAATCCTCGAGGTCTTCAACTCCCACCGACAGCCGTACCAAACTATCGCTAATGCCAAGCTCTTTGCGAATGTGGGCAGGTATCGACGCATGCGTCATGATCGCCGGATGTTCGGCGAGGCTCTCCACGCCGCCTAAGCTTTCCGCGCAAACGAATATCTTCAGGCGTTCGAGAAAGCGCCGTGAGTCGTCGAGCGTTCCCTTCAGTATCGGCGTGACCATGCCGCCGAATCCGTGCATCTGTTTTTTCGCCAGCGCGTGCTGCGGGTGCGAGGCGAGTCCCGGATAAAACACTTTGTCCACTTTCGGATGGGTGGAAAGCCACACTGCAATAGCCAGCGCGCTTTCGCAGTGCCGCTCCATCCGCAGGTGCAGGGTCTTCAACCCACGCATCGCCAGAAAACTATCAAACGGCCCGAGGATGCTGCCAACGGCGTTGTGCAAATAAGTAAGCCGCTCGGCAAGTGGGCCAGATTCACGTGCCACCACCATGCCGCCGACCATGTCCGAGTGTCCATTCAGATATTTGGTGACTGAATGCACCACCAGATCGAAGCCGTGATCGAGTGGCCGCTGCACATAAGGTGTGGCAAAGGTGTTGTCGGCCACGGAAATCAATTTGTGCTTTTTCGCGATGGCGGCAACGGCGGAAAGATCGACAAGCTTTAACAGCGGATTGCTCGGCGACTCGATCCAGATCATCTTTGTATTGGGCTTGATGGCCGCTTCAATCTTCGATGGATCGGTCATGTCCATGAACGTAAATTCGAGCCCGGCCGAGCGCTTCCTGACGTTCTCAAACAAGCGATAGCTGCCACCATACAAGTCGTCCAGCGCAATGACGTGACTGCCGGTATCGAGTGTGTCCAGTACCGTCGCAGAAGCCGCGAGGCCAGAGGCAAATGCAAAGCCCTGCACGCCGTTTTCAAGGTCGGCGACACAGCGCTCAAACGCCATGCGCGTCGGATTGTGCGTGCGACCATATTCGAAGCCCTTGTGTACGCCGGGACTCGATTGCACATAGGTGGAGGTGGCGTAGATCGGCTGCATTACCGCGCCGGTGGTCGGGTCTGGCTCCTGCCCGGCGTGGATAGCGCGGGTGCCGAAAAGATGTTTGGTTGTCATGATTAGTGTGCCCGGCGACGTAAATAGTTGAGGAGGTCATAACGCGTGATCAAGCCCAGGAATTTTTCGCCGTCCTGCACGATGGCGACAAAGCCCTTGTCAAAAATTGGCAGTAAAGCCGCCACCGGTTCTGACACCTGGATTGTCTTGATCTTCTCCGTCATCGCGCCAATGACCTTGGTCGTAAAGCGCGACTCATCGCCGATCACCGCCATGAGAATATCCGACTCATCGATGATGCCAACGACCTTCTCGTTATCCAGCACAGGTAGTTGCTGAAAATCGTAGAGCTTCATGCGCGCGTAGGCGGCTTGCAAGGTGTCGTCGGACTTGATGGTTACGGTGGCGCGATCATTGTGGCGGCGGGCGACTAGATCGGACAAGTCGCCCTTGGCGGGGCGTTCGATGATGCCCTGATCGACTAGCCAGTAATCGTTGTACATTTTGGAAAGATACTTACCGCCCACATCGCAGACGATGGTGACGACGCGTTTTGGCGTGGTCTGTTCGCGGCAATAGCGCAATGCGGAGGCGAGTAGGGTACCGGTTGAAGACCCGCCCATGATGCCTTCCTTCTGCAATAACTCACGCGCGGCGAGCAATGCCTCACCGTCAGCGATTGCGTACGCTTTGGCCGCAAGTGAGATATCGAGATTGGCGGGTACATAGTCACCGCCGATGCCTTCAACCAACCACGACCCACTTGGCCCGTGTGTGCCGGTATTGACGATTTCGTTGAGTATCGAGCCCTTTGGATCAGCCAGCACCATTTCCACATGCGGCGCGACGCGTTTGAAAAAACGCCCCATGCCGGTAATCGTGCCGCCGCTGCCCACACCGGTGACCACCGCATCTAACCTGTGCTCCATCTGCTCCCAAATCTCTGGTGCGGTCCAGTCTTCATGCGTCTGCGGGTTGGAAGGGTTGGAGAACTGATCGATACAAAACGCGCTTTCACCCGCAGCCTGCATTTCCGTGGCGATGCGCTTGGCCATATCCTGGTAGTACTCGGGATGACCCTTGGACACATCTGAGCGGGTCATCACGATTTCCACACCCATCGCACGCAGATGAAAAATCTTTTCCTGGCTCATCTTGTCGGGGATCACCAACAAGAGCTTGTAACCTTTATGAATGGCCGCAAGTGCGAGCCCCAATCCGGTGTTGCCCGCCGTCGCTTCGAC
>JANMZU010000286.1:0-2676 GCA_031383585.1 Betaproteobacteria bacterium | reverse complement strand
TCGACTGGATTCAGCGGCGAGCTCCATGATGGTTTCTCCTCACCGGCTTCCGAATCAAGCAAAAGCTTGGAGGTGAGAATACCCTCATTGCGCCCCCGGAAAATGACCAAGGCGCGGTGCGACGGAATCGTCTTCCATGTTTCCGAATAAGCGAAGTAATCGGCGAATTTCTCGCCATTATCCGCCTGACCGTCGATCAGTTTGGATTCAACGACACCATGTTGCGAAAGATACTCGCGCACCCGGCCCAGCAAACCCGCGTTTTCCGAAAAACGCTCCATCAAAATCTGCTTGGCACCCTCCAGTGCGGCTTTAACATCGATAACAGCCGTATCTTTCTCTGCCGTTTTCGATTCAAGAGACAGATACTTTTCGGCTTCAGCTTCCGGCACCAGCATCGGATCGCTCAGCAGCGCATCCGCCAGCGGTTCCAGCCCAGCTTCTCTGGCGATCATCGCCTTGGTGCGGCGCTTCTGCTTATAAGGCAGGTACAAATCTTCCAGCGTGGTTTTATCCTCAGCGGCATTGATGCTGGCCGCCAGCGCCTCGTTCAGCTTGCCCTGCGAATCGATGTTCTCCAATATCGCCGCGCGACGCTCTTCCAGTTCTCGCAGATAGCGCAGCCGCTCCTCGAGCAGTCGTAACTGGATATCGTCCAGTCCGCCTGTGACTTCTTTGCGATAACGGGCAATGAAAGGCACCGTGGCGCCCTCGTCCAATAGTTCAATTGCGGCTGCAACTTGTTGAGGTTTTGCGACGAGTTCTTTGCTTAAGCGCGATTCAATGGACGGGAGCATGCAGCGAGTCTTTGGATGAAAAGGGAAGGGCGCATTCTACTTCAACCCAGCACGCGCATGCGCCGCAAATGATGCAGTATTTCAATCCAGATATCGCACTGTCACCACCGGCGCCCCGCCGGTCAATTGCGCATGCAATATTGAATACTCCGGCACTTCAACCCATGTGGAAGTATCGCGCGTGAGCGGTTCCGAAGCGACGATAATCGAATCGGCATTCTCTGCACCGCCGCTCATCCGCCACTCCTGATTGCCCAGCCCATCGTCGTGCATGCCGTAGTCGCGGCCCAGCGTGTACCAGAGGCTCAGGTAATTGAGGTTCGCTTCATGGACGCGCGCCGGATCGTCGCTGGCATAGCAGCCAAAGTCGAAACAGTAGCGGACAGCAGCAAGCTGCGTGCCGTCGGCGATGAACAGGTTCACGGATGAGGAAAGGGCGATGCCGAGTTGCGCGCGCACCGCGCGGAGTATTGTCATCGCACTCTCGATGGCGGCCAGCAATTCTTCGCGCGTAGCGTGCCTGCGGGGATCGGTCAACGCCGAAACGATCAGCGCATAAATCCATTCGCTGTCAGTGGTGCCGCGAATCTCGGGCAGAAAATCGGGATGTACGAACGGCACCAGCAGCGGTTTCATTTCCGACATGCGTGCCAGGTCGCCATTATGTGCGAGCGATAGCGGCACACCCGGAAACTGAAAGGGATGAACGTTTTGTAGGGAAATGTCAACCGTGGTGCTGTATGCCACGCCGCGCACGTGGCCCAGCACGCAAGAGGCACGCACTTTCTCTGCCATGTTTTTCAGGTTGCGATCAAACACCGGCAATGACGGTGAGCCATAGACGAACGGTGACGCGGGCGAATGTGAGCCCGGGTCCCATGCGCGCAAGCCAAACCCGGCGAGGTTCAGCAAATGCAGCATTTTTGGCATATAGCTTTGCCGCACCAGCGCCGAATCCGGCTGGTAGAGCAAGTGGTCCAGCAATACAGGCTGACCTAAATAGAGGAGGGCACGACACATGATGGATTTGAGAAGGATTCGGAATTGATGCGGGACATTGCCCTATGCCCGTGTAAACTTTGGCTAGCAATTTTTGAAAGTTTCTCAGGGCATATGCATTCTGCCACTCCGCGATGAACGCAAGCAAACATCTCGACGATTGCCTTGACGACCGGCTCAAGGCGTTTTGCGCCACCGGCATCTGTTGCGGGCTCGATAAGGCGGACGCTGCGCAACTAATGGCGATGGCACAACCCGTGTCGTTTGCGGCCGGCAGTCGGATGGTGAGACACGGCGAGCCCTCGCGCGGAGCCTATGTGATCCGCAAAGGGCGAATCGAAGCGCGTGTGACATTGCCAGGCGGCGGCGAAAAGACAGTAGTTGAGCTGGCCGACGGCAGCATGTTCGGCGAAATGTCGTTGCTCGACAATGGCCAATCCATCGCCAGCGTGTTTGCGGTTTCGGATGTCGATGGCTGGTTCATCGAGCGCAATCTGTTTCGTGCGCTCATCGCCGGCAGAAACCCTGCTGCGTTAGCCATTCAACGCACGATCACCTCGGGTCTGGTTGCGCGATTGGCGATCCTCAATGGCGACCTGCAAAAGCAGATCGCCCCCGAGGACAGGCCGGTGGCTGCGCCAGTACCAACTTACGATCCTCTGGCCGCGCTACCAAGAGGCGGCAGCAACCAATTTGATTACCGTCGCTTCCTGTCGTTGCTGCCGTTTTTCGCAGGCTTCACCAACGACGAAATCGATTGCGTGATTGCGTCAGCAAAAATACTGGAAGTCCCGCGCGGTCAATGGCTATTTGCCGCCGGGCAACCTGCGGACGCCTGTTATCTGGTGGTGCGGGGTGCGGTGGAGGCGAACATCTATAT
>JANMZU010000284.1:0-3645 GCA_031383585.1 Betaproteobacteria bacterium | reverse complement strand
CGTTACTACACGCCCAATGGCCGCTCGATTCAAGCCAAGGGTATTGTTCCCGATGTCGCTGTCGACGACGGCTCTCAGCGGGTGGCGATGCGTGAAGCTGATCTGGAAAGACACCTGATTGGCGACGACGAAAAGAAAGCGGTCGACGCACTAAAGGCCAAGCTCGATGCTGCGCCTGACGCATCACAGTTGCCGGTGGAGAAAAAAGACAAAGACGGAGCCAAGTCCAAGGGCGCGCCGACGAGTGGGTTGCCGGGCCAGGATGGCAAGGCCGCTGGTACGGGGGCGGCAATTGTCGCTGCCACTGACAATAATGCTGAGGAAAAACCGGTTGAGTACAAGCCGCTCAACGGCGTCGATGGAAAACCAGTTGATTTCATATTGCAGCAGGCAATGAACCAACTGAAGGGTTTACCAGTTGCGTCCAGCCCGCGAGCATTGCTGGCGAGCGCTGGCAGTACCCCCGCTGCGCTCACGCCCAAGTTGGACAAGGTCGGCAAGGCAGACAAATCGGCTAAGTAGTGCGTTGCGAACGAAAGCGTTCTGCAACTCCCCAGCCGGTCGCTTGAAACCGACATGGACGACCAGAAGCTGCTCCGCTACAGTCGACATATCCTCCTGAACGAGTTCGGCCTCGAAGGACAGGTTCGACTTGGTCAATCGAGTGCACTAGTGATTGGCGCGGGTGGGCTTGGGTCGGCGGCGCTGATGTACCTCGCATCTGCAGGTTTAGGGCATATTTGTGTGGCAGATGGTGACCGGGTCGACTTAACCAACCTTCAACGGCAGGTGGTACACCGTGAAGACACGATCGGCTTGAATAAGGCGGTTTCAGCGATGAAGCAGTTGGCTGCGCTGAATTCGACGATCAGTATCGATGCGATACAAGAACGATTGGCAGGAAAAGCGCTCGAGGACGCGGTCAAAGTCGCAGATGTGGTGTTGGACTGCTCAGATAATTTTGCAACCCGACACCGCGTCAACCAAGCCTGCGTAAAATATTCTAAGCCGCTTGTTTCCGGCGCGGCCGTCCGCTTCGACGGGCAAATTACCAGTTTTGATTTGCGGCGTGCAGACAGTCCCTGCTACCACTGCCTGTTTCCCGATCAAGCCGATGCGGAAGAAGAGCGATGCGCGGTCATGGGGGTATTTGCGCCGCTTGTCGGGATTATCGGTACCATGCAGGCAGCAGAGGCGATTCGCTTGCTGTGCCATTTAGGCGAGCCTCTCACCGGGCGCTTGATGATGTTCGATGGGCTTTCGCTTGCGTGGCAGACCGTCAGATTTCGCCGTGATACGCAGTGTATGGTCTGTGCTTTGAATGCGGCTGGTGCCGTCAAAGGGAAAGAATATGCAAACGTTGGCTAAACGCAAAGTTTCGATCGCTGTGGGTTTTTTTGTGGCTTGCTCTGTACTCGCAGCGCAGGCGCAGGGGCTCTGGAAATATACCGACAAGGACGGCAAGGTTACTTATTCCGACAAGGCGCCCAAGAATGGCGAAAAGGCTGAACCGGTTATTGCGGACACCACAGGGACCGTGATTCCAGCAGGCAAAAATCAATCGTCTGGCAAACCGCAGAGCAGTAGTCCGGTTTCGGCCCTGGTTTCGGAGCGAGCCGCGGAGCGCGAGAAGTATCGTAAGGCGTTGGACGCGGCACGTGACGAACTGGAGAAAGCGAAAAAAGCGCTTGAAGATGGGCAGGACCCGACCCAAGAAGAGCGCCTCATCGTTGTAGGCCGTGGCGCGAACGGGCAGCCTACCGGCGTTAATTCGATCAGTCGCAAACCAGAGTATTACGCTCGAATTGCTTCGCTCGAAGAGGAGGTGAAGAGGGCGGAAGAGAAAGTGGCGGTGACCGAAAGAGAATTCCGCCAGAAAGCGCCCCAGTAATTCCACTCCCTGCGCTCAGTTATTTGAGGCGTCGTCGAGAGCCCAGCGTGGCTTGATATTGAAAGCAGTAGAGGTTGGGCCAAGCAGAGTAGGGTCTACAGCTAGGCGCATTGCAGCGGCAAAAGCGATCATTGCGCCATTGTCCGTGCAAAGCTCCAGCGGCGGGTAGTAGACCTCGCCGCCCGCCTTTTCGACGGCGTGCGTGAGTTTCTTGCGCAAGGCCTTGTTGGCTCCCACACCCCCGGCGACAACCAGCCGCGACATTCCGCTCGCATCCAGCGCCGCCAACGATTTTGACACCAGGACAGCGACAATCGCATCCTGAAACGCCGCAGCGATGTCTGCTCTTGCCTGGGGGTTTGGCGTGCTATCGGGTTCAATACTTCGAATAAGTGTCAGCGCCGCCGTCTTCAGTCCGCTGAAGCTGAAATCAAGATCGCCGCTGGCGATCATCGGTCGCGGGAGCTTGAATCGCGCGAGATTTCCAGTGTCGGCAAGTTTGCTAAGCGCAGGACCGCCGGGATAACTTAACCCCAGAAGTGACGCAGTCTTGTCGAAGGCCTCCCCGGCCGCGTCGTCCAGCGTCTCCCCCAAAAGGCGATAGCGTCCAACTGCATCTACCGCCATCAGCTGCGTGTGGCCACCCGAAACCAGCAGCGCGACAAACGGGAAGTCTGGTCTTGGCTCGGAAAGCAACGGAGAAAGCAAATGCCCTTCCAGGTGATGTATGCCGATAACCGGCACGTCCAGAGCGGCGCCCAGTCCGGCGGCAACGCTGGTTCCTGCTAGCAGCGCGCCGCCGAGCCCAGGCCCCTTAGTGACGGCAATCGCGTCAATATCACCAAGTGAGCGCATGCTCTCTCGCAAAACCTCTTCGATTAAAGGCGTGATGCGGCGAATATGGTCTCGCGATGCGAGTTCCGGCACGACGCCACCGTAGGCGGCGTGCATCTCTACTTGGGAGTGCAGCCGATGGACCAGTTGCCGCGTTGAGCTGTCGTATAACGCTACGCCGGTTTCGTCGCAGGAGGTTTCAACGCCGAGTATCAGCAAGTGAGCGGGCCAGGTAGAATGGGGCTTGGCAAAATTGCCGTAAGTCGTTATTATATCGGGCTTTCTGCATTTTCACTACGTGGAAAAAGGAAGGCAGTAACACAACTTCAGACCCACAATCGACCTCATTTGGCGATTGGCTGGGCATAACTAGAAAGCTAGAAAGGTATTTTGAATGTTAGTTCGATTGAAAGAAAACGAACCGTTTGACGTCGCATTGCGTCGTTTCAAACGTGCTATTGAAAAGACAGGTTTGCTCACCGAGTTGCGTGCTCGTGAGTTTTACGAAAAGCCCACCGCTGAGCGCAAACGCAAACATGCCGCCGCAGTCAAACGCCGCTTCAAGCGTCTGCGTAGTCAGATGCTGCCGCCAAAGCTGTACTAAACCAAAGTCGGTTAGAATTTATTGAGGCAGGTGACATACGTCGCCTGCCTTTTTTATTTGTGGAGAATTAAATGACGCTACGTGAAAAAATCAGCGAGGACATGAAGACCGCGATGAAAGCGCGCGACACCGAGAAGCTTGGTGCGATTCGCCTGCTGCAGGCGGCATTGAAGCAGAAGGAGGTCGATGAACGCGTTGAGCTGACCGACGACTTGGTGTTAGCCATCATCGATAAAATGCTGAAGCAGCGCAAGGACTCGATCGAGCAGTACACGGCAGGAAACCGCCTTGACCTGGTCGCAAAAGAGAAATTTGA
>JANMZU010000280.1:0-6517 GCA_031383585.1 Betaproteobacteria bacterium | reverse complement strand
GCGGAATCGCCAGCTTAACCAATGGGGAGGCGAGAATTGGCGCGGCTTCTGCGGCCGAAATATTCCCGGTGGGTATATCAACATGGAAAACGCTAGAGAGAACCAGCTGCAGCGGGCTACCCTTGGCGCCGATCACCAGATCGACACCGGCTGAGTCGCGATCCATCCTGTCGTCCAACTGCGAGAGCGTCAGTGCCAACGCGATGATGGTACCCACACCCAGACCGAGCAGCAGAATATTGAGTAGCGTCGCCAGCGGCTTTTCGCGCAGATAAGCAAGCGCAAGTGCCATCGCGGTGGAAAGGCTCTTCATGGCCGTGCCGCCAGCGACACCACATGTTCAAAGCTTGCCTTGATGCGTTGATCGTGCGACGCGACGATCAGGGTGGCGCCGCACGCGGTAGATTGCTCGAGCAGCAGTCCTAGTGCTGCCTGGCAATTGTCATCGTCAAGCGCTGAAGTTGGTTCGTCGGCCAGAATCAGGACTGGCTGATTGACGACCGCCCGGGCAATCGCCACACGTTGCGCTTCGCCCTGGGAAAGCTCACGCGGATATCGATCAAGCTTGCCCGCAATACCAAGCGCCTCAACGGCCCCGGATATTCGTCCGTGATCGACCGCCGCATCGGTTAGCCGTTGCGCCAGCTGTAAATTCTTTCGTATGGTCAGCGCCGAGATCAGGTGCAGGCGTTGCATGACAACGCCAATGTACCGACCGCGAAACCGGTCGCGCTCAGCGGCACCGAGCGTTTCCAGGGCGGTAATGTTGATATTGACCTGACCTGCCATTGGCACAGTGATGCCTGCCATCACCTCAAGCAATGTGGTTTTGCCGCAGCCCGATGGCCCCAGCAACAAGGTGTGGCCGCCTTTTGCAATCTGCAAAGAAGCAATCGAAACGACGACCCTGGATCCGTATCCGGCTTTCAGATTCCGGATGTCGACAATCATTTACTTGATTTCTACAACCGATTTCGCCGCATCCGCCACGCAGTAGGCAAGGCCCTCGACAAAGATACGCTTGGGCAAATTGCGTCCGATGAACACCATCTTCGATTCGCGCACTTCATCCGCAAGCCACGGCTTACCCGGGCTGCCACCCATGGTCATGTGCACGCCCTGGAAAATCATGCGATTGGCCTCGCCTTCAATACTTAAAACGCCCTTGTAGCGAAGCATGTCGTTACCGTAAGTCTGGATCAGCAAGGAAAGGAAAGCTTCAATCTTCTCCATGTCCATCGCTCGCGCAGAGGTGAACACAAACGACTGGATATCGTCGTCGTGATGGTGATGGTCTTCCTTGAGAAAATCAGGGTCGATCTCGAGCACCGAATTGAGATTGAAGCCGCGAACATCGAGAAGCTTTTTGATGTCCGTTTCGCCAAAATTCACCCGCTCGTAGGTAGCACGCGGGTTCATCCGCTTCATGCGACTGATCAGCTTTTGGGTTTCCTCCTCGGCGGCGAGATCGCTCTTGGAAATCAGGACGCGATCAGCAAAACCAATCTGTTCACGCGCCTGCTCGTTGCTGTCGAGCTGCTGCTGGGCATGTTTGGCATCCACCACGGTGACGATGGCGTCGAGGACATATTGGTTATGAATGTCATCGTCCATGAAAAATGTCTGCGCAACCGGGCCGGGATCGGCCATGCCAGTGGTTTCGATAATGACGCGATCAAACTTGAGCTTGCCGGTTTTTTTCTTCTCCGCAAGTTCGCCGAGAATGCGCACCAGATCGCCACGTACCGTGCAGCAGATGCAGCCGTTATTCATCTCGATGATCTGCTCTTCCTTGTTCTGGACGAGGATTTCGTTGTCGATGCCGGCTTCGCCGAATTCATTCTCAATTACTGCTATTTTTTCGCCGTGCCGCTCGGTGAGGATGCGATTCAACAGTGTCGTTTTGCCAGCACCAAGAAAGCCGGTGAGGATGGTGACGGGGATGGGTTCGGGTTTTGTTTTCATTTTCTTGGTGATATGGCGTTGAGTATGGATTCAGGCGGGTGTGGTGTCGGCAATGAAACTATCCAGCGTTTGACGTACAAAAGCTTCGTCGAGATCGCGGGTGATGAATACCAGTTTTGTATTGCGCTCCTCGTCCGGCCAAGCTGCCAGTGTTGGAGCAGGATAGATCGTGTGCTGCACCGCATGTATCACACGCGGCAATGGCTCACCCGCAACATTCACGATCCCCTTGATGCGCAGCAGATTGTCTCCGCGATAAGACGTCAGCATCTCTAATGCATCAACCAGCGCCTGCCATACGACGGGTTCGGACAATATGACGACGAATGCGCGGATTCGTTCATCGTGGCGTGCTGCCCTGGTCATTCGGGCCGACAGAAAAGAAACAGTTGCTGCGTGCGGACGGTAAGCTTCTGCGCGCAACCAATGCTGCACATCGGGCGTCTTCTTCGAAGGCTGATACAGGCCGGTATCGAACAGACTTTCGGGCGCGACTTCTCCCGAGACCGCCTCGAACACGTCTGCGCCGGGGTTCAGCGCATGCAATCTGGCGCGTAGTTGGTCAACGCTGTGACGCGTCGCCGTATCGGTCTTGGTCAGCACGATGCGGTCTGCCACTGCCGCCTGCTTGACTGATTCAAAATGGTCGTCGAGCTGCTGCTCACCATACGCCGCATCTACGGTCGTGACGATGCCCGAAAACGAATAGCGCGCCGCCACCAGCGGCATCTCGATCAGCGTGTGCATGATAGGCGCAGGATCGGCCAGGCCGGTCGTTTCGATAACGACCCGCTTGAAGTCCGGCACCTCGCCGTTGGCCCGCTTGAAATACAGATCGCGCAACGCCTGCACCATGTCGCCAGCGACCGAACAGCAGATGCAGCCGTTGGACATCACCATGATGTTTTCGCTGGCTTCGCGAACCAGTAGGTGGTCTATAGAAACTGCGCCAAACTCATTGATCAGCACCGCTGTTTCCTGCATGGACGGGTGCTGTAGCAGGCGATTGAGCAGCGTGGTCTTGCCGCTGCCGAGGAAACCGGTGAGCAGCGTAACCGGCGTGATGGATGATGCGGTCATGGGCAACGCTCAAACACAGTCGGCACAGCGACCACGCACCAGCAGATCAATTTCCGAGGGGCGAAAACCCTTTGGCAATTTCACATCAACCTTCGGAAGTGTTTCGTCGAGACAAAATGTCTGTCGGCAGGCTTCGCAAACGAAATGTGCGTGATGCCCGTGCGCAACAGCCTTGGCTGATGTTTGCTGCGGATTGATCATGAATCGCCACACGCGGTCGTCGCCAGCGATCCGATGCGAAATCCCCTGATTGACCAGCCATTCAAGCACGCGGTAAACGGTGACGCGGTCAACCGCGTGGTGGTCCGCCAACATCGCCGCCACATCCAGATGCGAACTCGCACGCTCGCTTGCGAGCAGGCAGGCGAGCACTGCAACGCGCGGCTGTGTGAGCCGTTCGCCGGTGGCGCGGATTGCAGCTTCGGCGGCAGGCAAATGGGAGAGATAGGCGGGCTTCATGCGGAGGTGCATCTTACACGGCAGCCGCAGCAGTTGCAACTGAGTCGCATGGATTGGAAGCGGCAAACACTAGCATTGGTGAGGGTTTCGGGGCATTTCTGCGTGCTGAGCCGCACCAGTGCTAGAGTTTGCCCTTTCGTTACGGCACAAACCGCAACGTATGAACTGTTTCCCCCGCCAGCAAACTACCCGGCTTGCCGTTCAGCCAATCACTATGCCCGGCCCCATAAAACGGCGAGAGCGGATGTCCACTTTGCCCACTCGGCATGACAAATATTCCCTGGTCTTCACGGCCGGGCGAAACGACCATGCGTTGGGAAGCGCCGAAAGTGGGGGCCGCAACCATGGGCATATGGTTGTCGCCAGCTTGAGGCGATTTGGGCATGTTCAGCCAACCCGAGAGGAAGGGCATGGCGCGGGCGAAAGGATGGCGGAAATTCACAGCGTTGCGCTTACCCCAGGTGGCTTGTGGCAGCGTGCCTTCCAGCTTGATCAAGTCGTCATGCACGCTCGCCAACTGCGCGGCCAGAAAATCATCCCAAGAGGCAAATGGCTGTGGCAGCAGATGATCGGGCTTCACGCTCAAGGCGGACCAGACTGCATATTCGAAGCGGCCATCCGGGTTGCCCGCCGCGTTGTTCGCGCGGCCACCAGCGCCGGGCGCGGCCGCCAGCCATGATTTCCAAAGTTGATCGAGTACTTGCTGCCTGAAGGCGCGGGCGATGCGGTGGCCGGTCTGGTCGATGTCAGCGCGACCGTTCCATGCTTTCAGCTCTTTGGCGATGGCACTGGCCTTTTCACCTGGTTTGGCCACTGCGGTGGCGAGCGCCAACTCTGACCAGCGTTTGAGAAAGCGCGATTCATTGTCCAACTGGATCGCATAGAGTTTTTTCTCGTCAAAACTCTTTTGCTCTCGCAGCCGATCACGGATTTGCCCGGCCCGGGCACCGAGATCGAAGCCGCCGTCGCCAATGTTATTTCCGCCCTCACCACCTAACTGGCGACTATTTGCCGTCCAGAGACGCGCATCGGCCGGGTTTTTGATGAGCGGATATTTGTCGGTTGCCAGCCACTCGGTGGGAAGCTTGTCCGGCGCAGTCAACAGGCCGCGACCTTTGAGAGAGCCCGCACCAGCCCGCGAATTGTCGGCAGGGATGCGTCCCATGATCGTCCAAGCGACGTTGCCCGTTTTGTCTGCGAACATGACATTCTGGTGAGGGATTCCGCTTTGCTGCGCGATAGATATCGCTTCGTCGATGGTGTTGGCGAACATCAGCTTGGTGGCATGTGCGTTGACAGCGCCTTCGCGATAGAGCGTCCAGGCGAGCGCGTAGTCGGTAGTGCCGATGGTACGAAGAATTGGCCCGAACGGGGCTTCACGAACGTCCAGCTCAATGGATGGTGCGCCCTTTACGGCGATCATCTCGCGAGTCGTTTTGATCGCCGCAGCCATTTCGCTGCCTGGCGCAATGGCCACCCAGTCGAACCATTGTCCATAGCCGTTGGTGAACCCCCACGCAACATTACCGTTGCTGCCAACCACCATTGCCGGGCCGCCAGGCAAGGTCGCACCCACAATGCGCCGCACCGAGGCGCCCTCACCGACGGTGAGTTGGGCACGAAACCAGATATTAGGAACACCAATGCTCAGGTGCATATCGTCGGCAAGAATAGCGCCGCCGTGCGACGTAATGGCGCCACCGACTGCCCAGTTGTTGCTGCCTACAGCGGCGTCGGTGTATGACAGCATTGGCGTAGCGGTGGCATTTTGCACCGGGGCCGAATCCTTGCGGACATTAAGTAACGTCGCTGGCGGCAACGGCGTTGGTGCAATGACAGACCCATCAAGCGCCGCATCCCAGGTGCCACCAGCCGGCTGTAGCCAGTCAAACAGCGGGTCACCGATTTGTTGGCGCAGCAAAATATCTTTCAGGCGGGCATCAAACCCGCCCGACTGGAGCATGTAGTACATTTCGCCAATCACCAGCAGCGAGTCAATTTCCCGCCACGGTTCTGGCTCTGTGCGCATTACAAAATACTGCCAGGGGCGAACCGCCAGCGCTGTGAGTCCGGCATTGACCCCTTGCGTATAAGCGCTGGTCCATTCACGGTCTTCGGCAGAAATCTGCTGCCATTTGGCTGCCATGCGGGCACGCAGGCGATGGCGGCGTTTCTCCTTGTCGACATTGATGGTGGCCGCGCCCAGTAACGCCGACAACTCACCAGCAGCCGAGCGGCGGGCGAGATCCATCTCAAAAAATCTTTCCTGGGCATGCACGAAGCCGAGCGCGCGAATTGCGTCCAGCGGGTCTTTGGCGGAGATGCTGACGGTGCCCTGCTTGTCGCGTGTTGCCGTCACCGTCGCGCTGACACCTGCAGACTTGATCTCGCCTTCAAGCTTCGGCAGGCTGGCTCGCATCACTAAATAGGCGCATGCGCATATCGCCAGAACCAGCACACCGATTGCCAACAAGCACCAACCGCCAATACGCAAGAGTTTTCTCATGGTCATTTTTTTCCGTTTTTGTTGTTCTGGTGGGTCTTCCCGGCCTCGCTTGACCGCCCTGGCTTGCGTTTGGCGCGCGGATGTGCGTTGTCGTACACCTTGGCCAGATGCTGGAAATCTAGATGTGTGTAAACCTGCGTGGAGGCGATGCTAGCGTGGCCAAGCATTTCCTGGACGGCGCGTAAGTCGCCCGATGACTGCAAGACGTGCGAAGCGAACGAATGCCGAAGCATGTGCGGATGCGGGTCCACGCTAAGGCCCTGCTTAAACGCCCAAATCTTCATACGGCTCTGCACGACCCTTGGCGAAAGGCGCTTGCCGTGACTCCCCAAAAAAATTGCCGGACTCTCATGACCTTTCATTGCCATTCGCGATTCCATCCAGCGCATTAGCGCCTTGATCGCCGCGCCACCGACGGGAACAATCCGAGTTTTGTCACCCTTGCCCGTAACGCGTACTTCTTGGGTGGAAAAATCAACTGCACCGATATTCAAATTAGTGACTTCA
>JANMZU010000208.1:0-4219 GCA_031383585.1 Betaproteobacteria bacterium | reverse complement strand
CGCTGCCATCGCCGCGCTGCAGCGGGCTACGGTCTTCATGGGGGTACCGACGATGTACGTGAGGCTGCTGTCGGATGCCGCGTTTACCAGACAGACCTGCGCCAACATTCGCCTTTTTGTGTCCGGCTCGGCGCCGCTACTGGCTGAGACGTTTCATCAGTTTGTCGAACGCACCGGCCACGTCATCCTCGAGCGCTACGGTATGACTGAAACCGGAATGATTACCTCCAATCCGCTTGATGCCGAGCGCCGTGGCGGCACGGTCGGCTTGCCGTTGCCCGGCGTCGCATTGCGCGTGGTTGACGAAACAGGCCGAGCCTGCAGCACCGGCGACATCGGCGGGCTCGAAGTCAAAGGCGAAAACGTGTTGCCTGGCTATTGGCAAATGCCTGATAAAAACAAGGAAGAGTTCACCCCTGACGGTTATTTCAAAACCGGCGATGTGGGCAAGATCGACATCGATGGCTATGTCACTATCGTCGGCCGCTCCAAAGACCTGGTGATCTCTGGTGGCTATAATGTTTACCCGAAAGAGATTGAGCTGCTGCTGGACGAAATTGACGGTGTCGCGGAGAGCGCAGTCATCGGCCTGCCGCACCCGGATTTTGGCGAGGCGGTGGCAGCAGTGATCGTCAACAAGCCGGGCGCGACGTTGACCGAGGCTGACGTCCTGGCCGCCGTCAAGGGCAAGCTGGCGGCCTTCAAACTCCCCAAACGCATTTTCTCGGTCGACGATTTGCCGCGAAACGCGATGGGTAAAGTACAAAAGAATGAACTGCGCGCGCGCTACGCTGGCACTTTCCAGTAATCTTTCCGGATTATCGTCCGTTAAACATCTAATGGCGGCTGCGCTAGCGGCGTCCAGACAATTGAAACCGGCGATTGAGGCCCAACGTACCAATTACACATTCCATAACCAATAAGCGAAGAAGTCGATGATTGTATTCAACCTTTCCTGCGTACACGGCCACCAGTTTGATGGCTGGTTCCGCTCGGCCGATGAGTTCGAGCGGCAGACGCGGAGCGTTCTGGTTGAATGTCCGCACTGTGGCGATACGCATATCACCAAGCAGCTCTCGGCGCCGCGCCTCAACATGGGTGCGACTGATCTGGTGCCTGCCGCGCCAAAGGTAAGTGGGCCGCAGGATGTCATGCCCGCATCGCTGATGCCCAGCTTGCAAGAGCACATGCTGCAACAATTCAAGGCTTTCGTGCGCGCCAACACTGAAAACGTCGGTCAACAGTTTGCTGAGACCGCGCGGCGCATGCATTACGGCGAAGAGACCCACCGCAATATTCGCGGGCGCGTTTCTCACGAAGAAGCAATTGAGCTTTCCGAGGAAGGCATCGATACCGTTGCTCTGCCGCACGGGATTCTGCTTGACGAGGGTGTGCAGTAGAGATTGCTGCACGCAGAGACTGTGATAAGGTTTCGCTTGTTCAAAAACAGCGAGGCGATGACAGCGCATGAAAGCAATACTCTGCAAGGCCTGGGGCGGCCCGGAAACACTGGTACTCGAAGACATTCCCTCGCGCGAACCCGCTGCGGGTGAAGTCAAAATCCGCGTTCGTGCCACAGGCGTCAATTTCCCAGACGTCCTGATCATCCAGAAAAAATACCAGCTGCAGCCGCCGCTGCCGTTCTCGCCTGGCGCCGAAGTTGCCGGTGACGTCATTAGCGTCGGCGCTGGCGTCAGCCATGTGAAGGCCGGCGACAAGGTGGTCAGCTTTTGCGGCGTCGGCGGGTTTGCCGAAGAAGTCATCACGCCTGCGGCCGTCACCATGCCAATGCCCCCCGGCGTTCCCTATGCGCTAGCTGCCATATTTTCACTGGCCTACGGCACCTCCTGGCACGCCGTGCGTGATCGCGCCGCATTGCAGGCAGGCGAGACCATGCTGGTGCTGGGCGCCTCGGGCGGGGTAGGGTTGGCGGCCGTCGAGATCGGCAAAGCAATTGGCGCGCGCGTAATCGCTGCGGCATCTACTGACGAAAAACTCGCCATCTGCGAGCAGCATGGTGCCGACGCGCTTATCAACTATTCGCGTGAAGACTTGCGCGAAGCCATCAAACGCGAAACTGGCGGCAAAGGGCCGGACGTGATTTATGACCCGGTCGGCGGAAAATTCGCCGAGCCTGCATTTCGCTCCATCGGCTGGCGTGGTCGTTATTTGGTGATCGGTTTTGCAGATGGTCAGATTCCCGCATTGCCACTCAATCTTATGCTACTCAAAGGCGCCTCCGTCGTTGGCGTCTTCTGGGGCGAATTCGCCAAGCGTGAACCAGCGAACAACATGAAAGGCATGGCCGAGATGATGGGCTGGATGCGTGAGGGAAAACTCAATCCCCTCATCTCCAGATCCTACGCACTCGCCGATGCGCCGCAGGCGCTCATGGATATGGCGGCCCGCAATGTGGTTGGGAAGATCGTGATTGCGCCATAAGCAGGTTGTGCGCGTCTGGTAGACCAGCGCACGATGGCCAATCACGAGCGCTGGTGTGGTTTACAGACAATTTCACAGACCTATCCCGCAGCCCATACCTCGACCACAGTTAAGCATTTACGTCAGTCGTACAAAGCACAAGACCAACCAACCAAAAAGGCGCCAATGCGCAGATTTCACTGGCAACAAATCATGCTGGCAATATCACTGATGCTTGCATCCGCTGTCGCCACCGCCGAAAGGCAGCCGAGCCACAAAGGCCCTGGACCGGGAGACGTGCCACCTGCCGCGCTGGGGGTCACGCGTACGGGCGAAGCGGTTGAAACCACCCAGTTTGCAGGCAAGGTCCTGGTCGTCACCTTCTGGGCATCCTGGTGCGGCCCGTGCAAGGCCGAATTGCCGGTGCTGGAAGGTTTGCAGAATGCCGCCAAGGGAAGTGTCCAAGTCGTCGCCGTAAACATTGAGGCGGTGAATACATTTCGCGCCGTATCGCAGGCGCTGTCCTCGCTCAACCTGATACTCACGAACGACCCAAAGAAGTGGAACTCCGTCGCCTACGGCGTCAATGGCATCCCGCATATGGTGATCATCGGCAAGGACGGCAAAATCCTCCACGTGCATCGCGGCTACAGCGAGGCGGCGCTGGATGGGTTTGTGGCAGAGATTAATGCAGCATTGGCGAAAGGTTAGGGCAGCGCAGTACGCCGGCACTTCCTGGGTTTGACGGGAGAATCGCTGATTTACAAAGCCACCGTCGCTGGGCGGCTGGCGGCCAGCAAAAGGTTGAGCGGCCCGTGCCTCAAACGGAATCATTCACGCGGTCACGCCCCTCTGTCTTGGCGCGATACTGGCGGCGATCTGCAAGCTGGTAGATTGATTTCACGCTCAGCTCGCCGCTATCGACTTCGTGGCTGACGGCGATGCCGATGCTTACAGTCACAGGTAGCACCGCGCTAATATCCAGCCACTCGGTAGACTTCAAGCAGTGGCGGATGCGCTCTGCGATTTCTGCAGCCTCATTCTTTTGGTCCAGCGGCAAAATCAGCGCAAACCCCTCACCGCCGACACGTGCAGCAAGATCGCCCGCCCGCCGACCCAGACGCAGGACTGAGGCAAAGCGCTGTAGCACCACGTCGCCTGCGGCGTGACTGATGGTGTCGTTTATGTGTTTGAACAAATCAAGGTCGAGCCATAGCAGGGAAAAATGACGACCGGCCCGGGTGCCGTCGAGCATGACATCGAGTGAGCGGTCAAAGGCGCGGCGATTCCCGCATTTGCCAGGGACATCAATTCAAGGCGCGTCAGCTGCAAGCTTGCAACTTCATCAGAGAACGCTTGCCAGTCGGCGAAAAGCGCGCGGTATAGTCGCTGTCGGTTCGCATCATTTGTAACGAGCGCGTCGGTCGCACGCCCTCTGGCGCTGAGCACCGAAAAACGAGCGTGATAGCGCTCGGCCACCGTGCATGCTGCACAAGCGACGCGGCGGCTTGCTCGAGGATTTTTAGTGCTTGCTGGCGCCTTCCCAGCACCGAGCAAGAAATTCCCAGCCGACGTAGCGAGCGCGCATTTAAACCAGTGTCGCCAGACTGTTTGGCGAGCCGCTCGGCATGTGTAAACGCGTCAATCGCTCTTGCATGTTCTTCCATTGTTTGCAGAGCAAATCCAAGCGCGAGCAGTGCCTCGCCCGTCGATGACGGGATTGGAGAGTGCCGCAGCCAGTTCTTGCGCTTGAGTTGCGATACGCCGCCCGTCTCGTGCCTGTCCGGTAGTGACCAGC
>JANMZU010000118.1:0-2222 GCA_031383585.1 Betaproteobacteria bacterium | reverse complement strand
TCATTGTAAGCGTCATAAGTCAGGTCAAATCGGCGCGCTATTTCGTTCATCACCAGCGAGCGCTTCGGGTAAGGCGGCGTTTCGTTACGGATCAGCGCGATCAACTGCCGCTGATTGATCAGATCGACGTAGCGGCGCAGTGGCGAGCTTGACCACGCGTATTGCGGGACACCCAAGCCTTCGTGCGGCAGCGCGTCGGTCGACATCCGCGTCTTCATGTTCTGCTGCACGCGGTAAATGGCAGCGACACCGCTATTGGCAAGCCATTTGCCCCATTCGCTGTTGACGAAAATCATCAATTCAGAAACGACCGTGTCGATAGGATTGCCGCGTTTTCGGGTGGTGATTGCGACGCGGCCATCGTTGACCTCAAAGTTGTAATCGACGCGGTCCTGCTCGTTTTCGTTCTTGCCGCGTCTGGCGGCCAGCGCCTTGGCGATTTTGTGCAACAAGATCAGCTCACCGCCATACGGTCCCTCGGCGGCGGCGCTGCTGACGGCGCTTTCATGGAAATACGTTTCAAGATCACCGATCCGCAGGTTTTTTTCAATGTGCACTCGATCAATCGCCGAGCGTGTATTGGTGATTTCAAACGTTTGGGTTGAAAACGTGGCGTAGTAAGAAACAGTCGCGCAAAGTTGCCCTTCAGCCAGCGTTGCATGTACAACAGCGGGGCCCGGCAGCATGGTGATCTTGTCGCCGGGGAAGTACACCGTGGACAGGCGATCATTGGCGAGTTTTTCCAGCGCGCTATCGCTGCCAAAGTGCAGCGCAGGTGCGGCGATGTGGATGCCGATCTCAACGCGGTCTGCGTCCAGATGGTTGATCGAAAACGCATCGTCGATTTCGGTTGTTGTCGCGTCGTCGATGCTGATGGCACGAACCGGCGCCACTGGCAATTTTTCAATTTCATCTAACGCGATGAGCCCATCCAATGCGCCCTTGAACTCACGGCCTCTAGGGAAATAATCCGCCAGAAATTTGCCTAGATGGAAATCGTGCTGCGCCGTCTGCTTGTCCGGCCAAGCACCAGCCTGGAAAAACAGCAACGGCAACGACGTGTGGGTTTCAGCGACTGCAGCTTCGCAGGCCTTTACCAGCAAGGTGTTACGGTCCGGGTTGTAGAGCAAGGTGTCGCGATGCGAGCGCATTTCGTCGGGCATTACACCTGATTTTAATTGCGCCACCCAGACCGCCATCTGCTCGGCTTCGCGCTTTTTGCGCTCGATCGATGCCAGCGCTGCTCTCAGATTTTCTTCCGGCGCCGCCTGATATCGGCCTTTGCCGCGCTTGTAAAAGTACATCGGCGCGCCGTGCAGCTTGATCGCCGCGGCGGCTGACTCCACCGGTGAGGGCTTATGCCCAAAATACTCCTGCGCTAGTTCCTCACAGCCAAATTCATCCTTGCCGCAGACCTGCCAGAGGAAATCAGGATCGATATCAGCCGCTAACGCCTCGGCAGCGGGTAGGAACTGCTCGAATTCGGACTCGAATCGCAATACCACCGCGTTCGCCTTGATTTTGCTGCGTTTGCCCGAGATCGATTCAATCTGCAGCGACGTGCCAATATCGGACATCACGTGGCCGACCTTGAATGCACCGTCTTCTTCAAAAAATACATTCATGGATGCGATCTAAAATTTGCTGGCAGTGAATGAAAAACCGCTTGGAGTCGAAGTGCCGGAGAGGAGCGCGATTATACCGGTCGCTGTCGTGCATAATTCTTGCACAAAGGAAAAACACCATGACATCAGGTTTTCAAAACGGCATCGCCGTCGCCCCGCACGCCGCCGCCGCCGAGGCAGCGCTACACATTCTGCGCGAAGGTGGCAACGCAATCGAGGCAATGGTCGCCGCAGCGGCCACCATCGCTGTCGTCTATCCGCACATGACGGCGATCGGCGGCGATGCATTCTGGCTCATTCATGATCCGGCACGCTCCCCCATTGCCATCGACGCCTGCGGCGCAGCAGCAGCCGCCGCCACGCTGGATTTTTATCGGCAGCAGCGCGTGGACGCCATCCCGATTCGCGGTCCACTCGCGGCCAATACCGTCGCGGGCACCATATCCGGCTGGGACGCGGCGCTGGAGGTGTCGAAGAGCTGGCGCGGCAAGATGCCCTTTCCGATGCTGGTTGCGGACGCCATCACCCGTGCACGCGAGGGCATCATCGTCACCAACAGTCAGTTTGCGAGCACCTCAGCGAAGCTGGACGAGTTGA
>JANMZU010000058.1:0-3905 GCA_031383585.1 Betaproteobacteria bacterium | reverse complement strand
GTTTCAACAAACTCTGGTGATCCCCCTCCTCCACAACGCGTCCCTCATCGAGCACGATCAGCCGGTCCATCGCAGCAATGGTCGATAGCCGGTGTGCAATTGCAATCACGGTTTTGCCTTCCATCAGTTTGTACAGGCTGGCCTGCATCGCCGCTTCCACTCCCAACAAGTCACGACGATTGCTCACAACGCGGCTGTAGGTGAGCCCCTACGGCATAAGTCGCTGTCGTCTTATCTCAATGTGCCGTCGATGCGGCCATCATCGTTGTCGATACATGCCTGTATCTGCCCCGTGGAGAAATAAATGCGTATCACTGGCAAACAACCTATCAAGCCCTCGCTGTCGGGCGACTTCGCCGACCTGCCGTTCACGGCCGATCCCCCGGAAGGTGATCAGGAGCGCGACGAAGAGAGCGTTAGCGACACGCCGGACTATCAGCTCGGCTCCAGGGAATTTCGTGACGCACTCGTCGCGGACAACGATGAACACGCCGCCCCGCCCGAGGTGTCTCGCGAAGCCCGTGAAGCGCACGAGGACGCGATCCAAGAACAGAAGCAGGATCGGAAGGTGAGCCCCCAGCCGAAACCGCGCGTCAAAACGCAGCGGCCATCAAAAGAAAAATAGTCCGCACGGCGCTGGCTGGAAGCGCTGGGCACCTGCGAGCTGCAACGGGCGACAATTTGCTGCCGCCGCGAACCGGCTTTGGGCCCGCTTGAGCAGAAGTCTCCCCAGCAAGTTCACTGCAATGACTGGACCCTGCCTGCCCAGGACAACGGGCGATGAACCCCTGCATCGGCGGCAATAACGTGATCCGGACTTAAACGGCCGCTATTCCACAGAGCCGCTTACCGCTGAGACTTTCGGAGGATTTCCATCGTGTAGCGCGCCGTCAGCACCAGCAAGTAATCACGCACGCTGGCACCTCCCTCAAGGCGTTCGAGCTCGTTTTCATAGGTGTTCAGTACGAAGGCAACGTCGCAGCCAGTTTCGTCGGCGACGCGTTGAATTGCCACCAGATGCTTCGCTCTCTCAATTGGATTCATACCTGACAGGCTCAAGGCAGTACTCCAACGGGCTGGGGAGATTTGGGCAGATGCGGTCAGCATCCGGTTAAGCCAAGAACGGTCTCTTGCATCCAGCCCAAAGAGATCGGCCTCCTGACTACACCCTCAATCTAGTCCGACAGAGATTTTCAGGCTGTAGGCGAGGCACTGAAAATTCGATGCCCAAGCAACTCTATGGCTTTGGAAAATTACGCTAGCCCCTTGATTGGTTGCCATCGCCCAGCGGTCTCCATTGGTTTCGTTTCGGCACTGAACCCCCGAAACGGCAAAACGCTATATCTAAGCAGAGGTTCTCTGCAATTCAAAAACCGGACGACGAGAGGACAATATGGCCGAACCCAAAACCAGACCCACTGATGCCAGCGTTGATGAATTCATCGCTGGCGTCGCCGACGAAACGCGCCGCAAGGATGCGATCGCCATCACGAAAGGCGGACGGGTCCGAAAGGAAAGTCTATGAGCAAGGCTAAAGCTGCTGATCCCCACGACAGGAAACTCACCCCGGAAACCATGCAAGAAACGGGGCCTGGCAGCTGCGCTTGGCGCGTTCTCCGGGCTTCTTGCCGTCATTCCATTTGTCTGATTTCAGGCGAAACGCGTTCTGCAATTGGTCTCTTCTGGACGAGCTGGCTGATGCTCGTCATCAGCGTTCCCTCGGGTGCCATTTGCGGCGCGTTGTTTTGTACGCAATTGTGGCCCAAAGGTGAAACCAATCACGTGAACCCAGCAATTGCCGCCCCGTACGCACAATAGAAGCAAACCCTAGCACTGGCGAGGCTTTTCAGGCATTTTCGGTCTGGGATAGCCGCCAAATGGCGATCTGCGTGAAAACGTCAGTAAAATCAGCCCCGCACAATCTTCAAGGTGCTCAGTGTCGCCGCTCGTTCACTCATAAATACTCGGGACAAGAAAGTTTTCAATAGAATCACCCAACGACAAGATTCTTGAGCCGCGTAATCCGCCAACATGATCGCCACACAAATCCCCGCCAGTACATTTGCGGCCACACGCACATTCGCTGCACGCGCAGCCAATGCCTACCCGACGCAACAAACTATCTTGTTTGGTAGCAGGGCGCGTGGCACCGCACATGACGAAAGCGATGCAGACGTAGCCGTCATCCTCAGCGGCTCGCGGGGCCACTACATCAAAACAAAAATGGCGATGAACGATATTGCCTATGACATCTTGCTCGATACCGGCATCCGCATCCAGCCATTGCCCGTGTGGGAAGTCGAATGGGCGCACCCGGAGTGACACTCCAATCCTCACTTGCTGCACAACATCGCACGCGAAGGCATCGTTTTGTGAACGCACAAGACTTGATGACCAAAGCCTATAGGCCCTCGCAAGCGCGCACAAACTGCTGCAAGACAATGACAGCGATGGCGCCTGCAACCGTGGCTTATTACGCGATTTTCGACGCTGCCCGCGCAGCACTCCTGGCATCTAAAGCGCTCGTGCCACCAGAAATAGCCAAGACGCACAGCGGACTGATGCCGCCTTTTCAGTCCACTTGGTAAAGCCAGGATTGTTCCCCATAGAGCTAGGCAAGTCATCCAACAAAGCTGAGGACTTAAGGCTCGCCGCCGACTACAAAGGCGATCCCACCAGCGCAGTAGATTCGTTGTGGGTAGTGCAACAGGCGCAGGCGTTTGTTGAGCAAATTGACAAACGACTTATGGGTGGACGAAATTCGATACCTTTTCTACATCGATTATTTATCCGAAAATATTCACGCTTACCCATTTTTTCTCATGTCTTGGAAGAACAACACACTTGCGCAGAACACGCGGCTCCAGTTGAAACAGGTATTCGAAGCGATCCGCGAATTGATGGTGCCGCCGTAGCCGAAGAAACGTTCTATTGGCTGCGTAGTGGCAGTAGATAAAAAAACCAAATAGCTGGCACAGAAAAATATATCGACCGCTGCCCCTTTTTCCGTGAATCATTGAGTTCCCAGTGTTGCCCGGTTCCGCGGCGTCGCGTCGGGCAAAAACGAGCGCGATGCATCCTTACCTGCAAGCCGTCAGCGGCTACGACGCTCCCGAGTTCAAGCAATACTTCCCCGTACGGCGCTCTTTGCATGGTTTGCGCAACTTCCGCGTTGAAAATTTCCTTGGCTGAAAGCCATGGAAGTCGCGTGGTCATCACCGTCGCCGCTTAACGAGAAGCCGCACTGAGCCGCGTATACGCCATTTGGTGCGGCTTCTCGAACATAAACGGCCTGCAATGCGCGCTAGTGCTAGTGTCTGTAAATGCCCGGCCCATTTTGCTTGTCACGAAACCGCAATGCGCCTGTTATATGTTTGTCACAAGCCGAATAACTGGGCGGCGAAACCAAGGGAGTGACATGACGACAACTGAACTGTTCCGCAGGGACGACAACGTGCTGGCTTTCACAGCCGGACAAACCATTTTTAGCGAGGGTGAAGCAGGCGACAGCATGTATGTCGTCGTTGAAGGCGAAGTAAATTTACTGGTGCACGGCACGCTTGTGGAAACACTGCCGCCAGGTGGCATGTTTGGGGAAATGGCGCTACTGGCCAAGGAGCCGCGTACAGCAACGGCGGTCGCGGGGACGGATTGCAAATTGACGCCAATCGATTCCAAGCGCTTTATGTATCTGATTCAGCAGACGCCTTACTTTGCGTTGCAACTGATGCAGGTAATGGCGGATCGGTTGCGGCGAATGGATCGTCGGCTCTAACGTAAGCGTCCAGCGCAGCGTGCCCACGTTCGGCGTCCGGGCGGGCACGCTGCGCGTCGCCTGTCCTGAGCATGCCGAAGAGCCCACCCTACTATCGTCAAGGTAGTGCCGTGAAACTCGCGCCCCTTCG
>JANMZU010000020.1:0-2918 GCA_031383585.1 Betaproteobacteria bacterium | reverse complement strand
AATCGGTACGTCAAAAACTCAATGCGATGGCGATAGAATTCAAGGACAAAAACGTATTGCTGGTAGATGACTCGATTGTGCGTGGTACGACTTCGCGGGAAATCGTGCAGATGGCTCGACTGCGGCGCGAAGAAAGTTTATTTCGCTTCCGCCGCGCCGCCGGTGCGGTTTGCAAATGTGTACGGCATTGATATGCCGTCGCGCTCGGAATTGATTGCGTCCAATCGCGATGCCAAGGAGATTGCAGCGGCCATCGGTGCCGATGAAGTCATTTATCAGGACCTGTCGGATTTGATTGACGATGTGCGTGCTTGCAATCCGCACATCAAACAATTTGACGCGTCATGCTTTGACGGACATTACATCACTGGCGGTGTATCGGCCGAATATCTCGCCGGGCTGGAAGCCAACCGTTCAGAGCAGGCCAAGGGCGAGGCTTCGGGCCACAGCGATGCCGGCACCGACAGGCCGGGGCAACAGGCCAATCAGCTAGACCTCGGCTTTTCGACAGTTGATTGATGACACAGGAAGCTGACAAGCCAGGCTTTGACACGCTGGCGGTACGTGCGGGATTGCTGCGCAGCGATTTTCAGGAACACTCTGAAGCGCTGTTTCTGACATCCAGCTTCATTTATAAAAGTGCGGCTGAGGCCGCACGCAAGTTTGCAAATGAAGAGCCGGGCTATCTTTACTCGCGCTTCACGAACCCAACCGTGACGATGTTCCAGGATCGCCTCGCTGCGCTGGAGGGGGCGGAGGCGTGCGTGGCGACTGCGACTGGCATGGCCGCAATCGCCAGCACGGTGATGGGCAGCCTCAAGAGCGGTGACCACATCATCTCCTCGCGCAGCGTGTTTGGCACAGTGGTGCCGTTGTTCGATCAAATCTGCAAGAAATTTGGCGTTGAGACAACATGGGTTGCCGCAGCCAATGTTGATGAATGGCGAAACGCGGTTCGTACCAATACGCGCTTACTGTTTTGTGAAACACCGTCGAACCCGCTGGCGGAAATTTGTGATATCGCGGCGATTGCCGAGATTGCGCACAAGGCAGGTGCGATATTCGCGGTAGACAATTGTTTGCTCACCCCTGCATTGCAGCGACCGCTGGAGCAGGGCGCTGATCTGGTGATTCATTCGGCCACCAAGTATCTCGATGGGCAAGGCCGGGTACTTGCCGGTGCGGTATGCGGTTCTAAAAAACTGATCGAGTCAATATATGGCTTCGTTCGTACCGCAGGCCCGGCGATATCGCCGTTCAATGCCTGGATTTGCCTCAAGGGCATGGAGACATTGCGAATCCGGATGGAGGCGCAGTCGGCGTCAGCGTTGAACCTTGCACAGTGGCTGGTCAGCCAGTCGGCGGTTTCAAAGGTGCATTACGCCGGGTTGCCGTCGCATCCACAATACGCGCTGGCGCAGCGGCAGGCAACCGCGCAGGGAGCGGTCGTGTCGTTTGAAGTTAATGGCGGTCTTGACGCGGCGTGGCGTGTTGTCGACGCCACAAAAATGATTTCCATCACCGCCAATCTGGGGGATACAAAAACCACGATCACGCATCCTGCGACGACTACTCACGCACGTATCAGCCAGGCTGAACGTGACGCGGCTGGGATTTCGCAGGGGTTGTTGCGTGTGGCGGTCGGCTTGGAGAGTATTGAGGACATCTGCGCAGACTTGAAGCGTGGTCTGGGCGACACATAAGCCGTTGTTCGATCAGCGACTGATTATGTGCGTGCGCCACTCTCCATTGCTGCACGAGAGGTAGCCGCCCACCTCGTGCCAATCCTGTAATACCCGCCTTATGTAAAGGTGGCCATCTACTAGATGCTCGTGCTGTGCCGGTCGGTGGGTATGGCCATGCACCAACACCGGCGATTTGTAACGTCGGAAGGTCTCTGCAACGGCATTTGCATTCACGTCCATGATCGCGTCTGCCTTCATCGATTTTTCAATGTCGCTCTGTGAGCGGAGCGAGTGCGCAAGCGCCAAGCGCTCGGCGATTGGTTTAGCAAGGATAGCTTGTTGCCACGCAGGGCTGCGCACTTGCGCGCGGAATGATTGATATGCCACGTCATCCGTGCACAGCGTATCGCCGTGCATCAGTAACACATTGGCATCGCCAATTTCGATGCGTGCTGGATCGGCAAGGATTTCAAGCCCGGCTTTCCTGGCGAAGCGATCGCCAATCAGGAAATCCCTGTTGCCATGCATGAAGAAGCACTTGGTGTCTTTGCGTGCGAGCATCGAGAGTTTTTTTGCCACGTGGCGCGCCAGCGGATCTATATCGAGTTGGTCGTCGCCAATCCAGTATTCGAACAGGTCGCCGAGGATGTAGAGGCTCTCCGCGGCAGGAGCTACGTCGTTGATAAAGCGCTCAAATAATTGCGTGATGTCGGCTCGCTCGACGCATAGGTGGAGGTCGGAGATGAAAAAAACGGGGCGCATGAGAGTCCTCAATGCGCCCCGTTGATCCCGGCTGAATGTCGCATCAGTGCGATGCGAGAAGGGTGCCTTAAATGCACTCTGCCTTTTCAATCGTGATGGTTTCCTGCGGCACGTCGGTGGGGAACATGCCTTTGCCACCGGTTTTCACCGCCTTGATTTTGTCGACGATGTCCATGCCTTCAACAACTTTTCCGAATACCGCGTAGCCAAAGTTTGCCGGACCGGAATGGTTCAGGAAGTCGTTGTTATTGACGTTAATGAAAAATTGCGTGGTCGCCGAATCGACTACGCCGGTGCGCGCCATGGCGACAGTGTAGTTGTCGTTCTTGAGACCATTGGCAGCTTCATTCTTGATCGGGTCTTTGGTCGGCTTTTGCACGAGGTCCTTGGTGAATCCGCCACCTTGAATCATGAAGGTGCCGATAACGCGATGGAAAATAGTGCCGTTGTAATGGCCGCTTTCGACGTACT
>JANMZU010000967.1:0-3885 GCA_031383585.1 Betaproteobacteria bacterium | reverse complement strand
TGGCGTGGCAACTGCTTTTTCTAGGATCAACAGAGATTTGTTCCCTAAATAGGCCGTTGGCTGTTGCCTTTTCAAAGTGTGAGCGACATGTATTCTTTTGCGTAGCTGATATCACCGACCTTGATCGCGTTTTGTTCGACGCCGAACGGCACAAAACCCGCACGTAAATAAAGTCCGCGAGCGTCTGCGTTTGAGTGCGTGACGCTTAGGGTAAGTTTTTCCAACCCCTGAAACGCTCGCACTTCTTCGACCAGCTTCAGCAGCAATGTTTGCCCAAGCCCACGGCCGCGAAATTCGGGCACTACATACATGCCGACGAGTGTGCCCTTATGCCGGTTCTTTTGTCTGGTCTCGCGTTGAAAGCCCGCGTAACCGGCCAACGAGCCGTCTTCAGCGAATACACCCAACACAAAATCGTCTGATCCTTTTGCGCCAAAGCGCTTTGCGAGTTCGAGGGGTTGCACGGCAATTCCCTCTTCAACGCTGCTCGTGAAGGCATCCGGAAATTCAGCCAGGCCGCGGTTGCGCGTTCGCCAATACGCCACTGCGTCCCCGCTCGCCAGCCTGCGTATCACGGCGTAAAACTATTCCAGACGCCCCAATCGCACCGCAGTCAGACCGGGCTTTACATGAATCATTGTCGGCATGATAAGTACGCAGTTGTCATAGGGCGCAGGTACCGGCGTGGTGCCGTCCATGGCAATAACATCACCGCGCTTTGGCACAATCGACAGGCCGTGAAGACCTTCGGAAAACGCGAAGTCTTTGCTGCTGGCAACGACTGCTTCGGTAACGCGCACCACCTTTTGTGCAGCAACCGGTCGGCTATCAATCTGCGCCGCAGCAATTGCCGGATCGACAACATCGAGCGCACGCAGGAAACGCCAGACGGTCTGCCACGCCAGGTCGGCACTGGCAAGTTCCCAGTGCTGGCCGCACTCCACCAGTAACGCAGCTTTGTGTGAAGCAGGATCGCCGAAACCGCCGTAGTCACGCATTCTGGTGCCGTTGGCGTGCCCGGCGTCGGCAACGATGAATTCCGGTACGCCAGTCTGTTTTGAGAGCTCGATGCCCTTGTCGAGCGGCCCGGAAATCATCACCGGGCCATGCGGGTCGTGCATCGAGTGGATGTCGAGCAAAAAGTCGATCGTGTCGATCAAGGGCCGCATCGCGCGTGCGCGCGTCAGTTCCACCGATTGCCGAGAGCCTCCTAGTACAGCCGGCGTCCAGACTCGATTGAAGTCCTCATCGACAAAGCGCGATGCATGCGGTAGCGCCGGATTGAAGGCGTGGAAGGCGGCCACATTGGCGAAAGCCAAAGACAGTCGGCCACGCGTCGGCCGCACGTTCATTTTGAACAGACGGTCAACGGCGATCGCACCGCAAAGCTCATTACCGTGCGTGACCGCATTTACCATCACATGCGGCCCTGCCTTGCCGCTATCAAACGTGGTGATGTATTCGACGCCGCTATTGCCGGCCCGATAAGCGGAAATGTCCGGCGGCACCAGCTCTACGACATACGGTGAGCTACCCGGCTTAATGGTCATGTTGGTGTCCGCTTTTGTTTGAGTGGGCGTGTCCGTCGTGGTGATGATCGTGTCCGCAATCATGCTGGTGCCCATGATCAGGAATGTGTTTACGCGCGTAGTCTGAGATCGCGGCGATGAGACTGGTGAAGTCGCCTTGCAGTTTCGCGAAATTCGCGTTTGGCGCTCGGCTATTTTCGTCCATGTATAGCTTGCGATTGACCTCGACCTGTAGCGAATGCTTTTTTGCTGTTGGGTCAGAATAGGCGCGTACCAGCTCGACTCCTTTGTAGGGATCGTTGATCCGCACTTCGTAACCCATTGTGCGCAGAGTACTTGCGACGAATGCGGTGAATTCGGCGTCGCAGGTGGTGCCGTCACGGTCGCCGAGAACGAAATCCGCGCGCGGCACGCCTGGCCCCTCTTCCGATATGACGGATGAAGTAGCGGGCATCGAATGGCAGTTGATGTGCCATACCGCTCCGTAGTGCTTGTGCGCCGCGTTGATCGCGTCGCGTACCGCCTTGTGATACGGCGCGTAGCAATTGCTGATGCGCGCCTGCACTTCGGCTACCGTCAGTTTGCGGGTGTAGATAGGCTCGCCGGTATCAAGCAATCGCCAGACGAGGCCGATACCTTTCTCGGTTTTCTTGGTGACGTTGATTGGCCCTGGCCACGCGCCATCCAGCAATGCAGCGTCGATGTCGAGCAAAGAACGATTGGCGTCGATGTAGCTGCGTGGAAATTCTGCGGCGATAAGCACAGCGCCATGGTCCGGCGCGGCTCCATAGAGCGCCTCAACGTGGGTATCTTCGGCGCGGCGCAGGGTGAGGCGCGGCACGATGGTATCGAAGTCTGCGGGGTATTGGGTTCCGCTGTGCGGGGAGTCAAAGACCACTGGCACATCGTGGTCGTGATCGGTTCGCGAGGCGGTTAAGGTGAATGGTGCGGACGGAGCATTGTGTGACATGGTGTTCAACTCTCTTAGATTAACGCTGTGGATATCAGCAGCATACTCATTGATTCAGGTGGCATGCCGACCAGCGATTTACGGCGATCTCTTTGAGCATGGGTTGTTCGGTCCTGCATCTTTCGCCGGAAACAGACGCGGCATGGGGACAACGCGGATGAAAATGGCAACCTGTCGGTGGGTTTAGCGGCGACGGAATTTCGCCCTTGATGGCAACAAAATCTTTCTTGCGAACGGTCAGCGAAGGAACTTCCGCAAGCAGGCCCTGGGTGTAGGGGTGATTGGGCTTGCTAAACAACTCTTCGGCCGGCGCCGTCTCTACGACACGCCCGAGATACATGATGACGACACGATCCGACAAATGCCGCACCACGCCAAGATCGTGGCTGATAAACAAGTAGGTGAGATCCAGCTCTTCACGCAGCTTGATGAACAGATTGAGTACCTGTGCCTGAATCGACACATCCAGTGCCGCGACGGCTTCGTCGCACACCAGGAAATTCGGCTTCACCGCCAACGCGCGGGCGATGCCGATACGTGCACGCTGCCCCCCCGAGAATTGATGGGGAAAACGCCGCGAAAGTGCGGGGTCCAGGCCGACACGCTGCATCACTTCCGCGACGTACGTTGACTTGTCTTTGCTGCTGATGATGCCGTGGACGACGGGTGCTTCGCCGATGATATCTTCGACGCGATAGCGCGGATTAAGTGAGGCGTAGGGGTCCTGAAAAATCATCTGCGCTTCGAGCTGCATTGCCCGCTTTTGCTCGCCCGACATGGTGGCCACATCCTTACCGCGCCAGAGTTTGTCGCCCTCGGTTTGTTGGTGCAATCCAACGACGACGCGTCCCAGCGTGGATTTTCCGCAGCCTGATTCGCCGACCAGACCGACGACCTCACCCTTGTTGATTTTCAAATCGACACGGTCAACGGCGTGCACTACTTCTACTCTCAACCCGGCGCCAAGTGACCGCGCAAAACGCCCAGCAAGATCGAGTTTTTTCTCAAAGCGCTTGGAAATGCCCCTCAACTCCAGCAATGGCGCGCTCATGCAACGAGCTCCTCGTTAGCGGAAACGTGTGGATGAAAACATCGTACCTTATGCGCAGCGGTTGATTGCGGACTGGTAAACGGCGGCGCTACTTCGCATTCGCTGGCACGACGCATGCAACGTTCGCGAAACGCACAGCCGCTGCCGATCCTGAGTAGCGATGGCGTCATGCCGGGAATTTGTTTCAACGGCTGGCCCTTGACGTTACGGCTTTGTACTGAATCGAGCAGCCCTTTGTTGTACTGATGCAGCGGGTGATCGAGCAAATCGGCGGTGGCGCCCTGTTCGACGATCTTGCCGGCGTACATGACCGCCACCGTATCGGCGAGCCCGGC
>JANMZU010000905.1:0-2632 GCA_031383585.1 Betaproteobacteria bacterium | reverse complement strand
CAGTCGGCGAACGAGCGCACTGTCGATTTGCGGTTGGTCGGCATCCATAGGCGCGAAGCACTTCGCAGGCGTTCCAGATCTGTCGGAGCGTGCGCTTTCTTGCCGGTTAACGGGATCAGCTTGCATGCAAATCTTCACCTGGGACCTGAATACGCCAAATGACCGGGCCAAGACTCTGGGATCGGCGGATGCGAATCCCAGAAAGGCAGCACTCGACTAATTCGTCCGTCCAGCGCGAGTTCGATGATCGAGTAGCCGGTGGCGGCCGCCAAGCCGCCCGCGCTCACGATTGCAATGCTGAAGCGGGCGAGATTGCCGAACGCGTTAAGACCGCTTGTCAATGCGAGACGGCAAGCAGGCCAGTTCTTGTGAAATCCCACAAACTTCTCTGCGATAGCCGCGTGACCGGCGAAGAGACGCTTTGGCCCCCATATCTCTGCCGCTACCGTTAGGCAACGGGCGGGCAGTTCACCTCGCCGAACGGGGTCGTGCTCCACGAAAGCTTCAAAGTACACTGCCAGCGGCGCGAGTGCATCCTTGAGTCGCGACGAGTACTTGACGAATCCCGGAATGTCCGTGACCTCACCGGGAAACAGCTTCTCTAACCATTCATCCTGCACCAGCAGAATGGCATCGTCCTGCGCGGCCAATTCGCTCGCGAGCGTCGATTTGCCGGCTGCCATTTTTCCACACAAGAAAATCAGAGTTTTACTCACCAATCACTCTTTCACGCCAAGAATACCCTCCAGAATCCTGCGCTTTTCCGCGCAGCGCTTTTCTTCCCAGCAAGACTTATAGGTCTTGGCGATCTTGCCATCGCTTAGCAAGCGAATTTCCCAAGGGCGCTTTTGCAATATCGTGTGCACGTAGGTGACAAACGACTCAGCGAAATCATCGCCCGGGTGTGTGGCTGCGTAGAGCGTGGCGAAATTCGTGTCCAGTAACTTCGCATAAAGCGCGGCCATCCGTTTAGCGCCTATCATCGGCCCAAAGTAATAGCGCACCTCGCGCCGCTCACCAAAAAACGTACCGTCGTAGCGGCTGACGTATTTGCCGTTGTCGGGCGTGATTTGCCATGACAATTTGGCAAATGGAAATTTTTCGACGCTGGTTGCTGGCCCGTCCCACCTCGGATGAATATCTTCACCAATGGAAATAATGTGCCCCAGCTCGTGCAGCAGGATGTACTGGATGGCGTTCTTGCGGTTATCGCCCGCTTCGTTTTCGATCTGCGCTTCCAGTTTGTATGCGGCGTCGGCAATGAAAGGCGTGTTCTCTTTCCATGTCGCCCACGCATTTGCGGTTTGGCGCGCCAGTACATCCATGTCGAGCGCGATGAACCCGGCATCGCTGCTGAACCAGCCACCGTGCACGTAGTCGGTAAGGCCGGTGCCGCCCAGGTCTTTGACAAAGTAAATGCCAACCAGCTTCTTCTCAACCAGCGCCTTGACAACGGGAGGCAGCTCGGCAACCGCATCGCTCACGTCTTTCAAAAGAGCCGCCGGAATCTGCACGGCACGCGGGCGATTCGATACTCCCGAAGCGATGTTGTCGAGATTCAGATAGAGCAGCAGTTCGTCGGGCGCGACACCGATCCGCTGCTCAAGCGGCTTCGCAAGCGCTGATGCCCAGAACGATTTGTTTCTGACGACACTTTTCGCTCTCGCCTCGAAGGCGCATTTCGCATCATCACTCTTGCATGGAATGGCAGGCGCCTCTTGCGCATTGGCCACGCACGCGAAGAACATCACCCCAATTGCCGTAACGGCTTTCATCGATTCGCCCCCGATAGATTGCAACCCTGAATCTGTGCGTCGTCCTAATCCTGTCCCTTACTCTTGTATTCACACATCGGTGCACTTTCCCAAGCGCTTTCATTCACTTCTTGTGGTGGCGCATAGGGATCATGAGCCAGCGTCGCTGCCTCGGTCCTTTTTAACGCCGCGCAGAATTTTTGCCCAATGAAGTAATACGTGCCAGACCAGAGCCATTATCGACGCGTCCAGCACGCCCGCCAGTAGAAAAATCCAACCCGTATTTTGAAAGTACTCGTACTTGTGTACGAGCAGATATGCGGTAGCAAGAAAGATTTGAGGCACGAGAAAAATCATGGAAACGTGCCCCTGCTCTCCGCGCGCTTTGCGGCGTGCGTTCACAAATATTTACGCCAAATTGAACACAATGGAGTAGGCCACAATGAGCAACATGGCACTTCCGACAATGATCGCTATTGTCTGCATTGGGTGTGAGGTCGTAATTTATGAGGCATCGTGGCTGTGGGGCAGTCCGTTTTACTTAAATGCGATATTGAAAGACCTGACCCTGCGAATTTGCTCGACAGCTAGACACCGGGTGATTGGAGTGTTCATTTGACAATTGACCCATCTGGATTTCGTGGAAGTGCGCCTGACCAACGACCTACAAAGTCTCGGTCGTTTTTGATGTCTTGCGCTCGTTTTTTTTCTTCTGGCGTTTTTGCGATACGTTGTGCCTCCTCGTATCGCGCAGCAAAGAATGGTAGTAACGTATGCATTCGATACTCAGACATGCAGTCTATATACCTCACAATGGCAAGCTCTACGAGTCGTTCCATTACAGGCCCTTCATATTTCTTGAGCTTGATATCACCAGC
>JANMZU010000902.1:0-1695 GCA_031383585.1 Betaproteobacteria bacterium | reverse complement strand
GGAAGCAACAACGTCTCGGTGATCGACACCGCCACCAACACCGTGGTCGCCACCGTCGCGGTGGGAACCAACCCCCAAGCCTTCGGCCATTTTATCGGACCCATCGGGCCCACTGCGGTTCCTCCCGTTTTCCCCATGGCGGTCACAGGCAGCATCACCCCGACGGTAGCCAACATCACTGCTGCCATTCAGTATCGTCCGCAGGATGTGGGCACTACCGGCAGCGTCTACGTCTTTGCTCTCGCACCCGCCAGCATGGTCAAGAATGTTTCTGCCGAGGCTGTTGCCAATCACAAAGGTCCCGTCACGCGCGGCATCAATACCGCAGATATACCGCTCCCTTGTGTATTGGCCCAACTCACGGCCTCCGGCCAACTTACCGCCGTCACTGCAGGCACCCTGCAGGCCTTCCTTACCGGTGTCCTCAGCAGCCAGGGTGCTACCGTGAGCGTTCTCAATGGCGTCAGCACGGCGCTCATCTCAGGTGCGGTCTTTTACGTTGGCTATGGCGCGACCTCCACGGCAATGATCAATGGCGGCATTCATCGCAACGTCGTCACTGTGCCCGGTACCAATGTCTGTGCGCCTCAAGCCCCACAAACCGGCTGGTGGTGGAATGCGGCACAGGACGGACGCGGCTTTGGCATCGAGGTGCGCGGCAATACGATGTTCATGTCCGGCTATCTGTATGAAGAGTCCGGTCAAGCAACCTGGGTGGTCGCAGCTGGCGCCACCGCGCTCGATGGTTCGTTCTTCAATAACACGCTCTACCATAAGTCGAATGGACAGACCCTCACGGGAGCGTACAAGGCACCTGGGGCTGCGACGCTGGACGGCCAGATCACGCTGACGTTTACCGATGCCCGAAACGGTACGCTGATCTGGCCGGGTGGCTCCATCCCGATTGTGCGCTTTGACGATGTGATCGGCTCGGGCAATGGCATCACACCCTCCTTCGTGCCGGAGAACGGCTGGTGGTGGAATCCGGCCGAAGACGGGCGCGGCTTCTTCATGGAGTTCAAGAACAATTTCGCATTTATTGCAGGCTATATGTACGAAGCTGATGGGCGGCCGGTCTGGTACACGGCGCAGAGCACGATGGCGTCGCCACAATTGCTCAGCACCAACTGGTTGCAGGTGGCCAACGGTCAGACGCTGACGGGGCCGTACAAGAAACCGGTGGTGATCAACAGCACTGTGGGGCCGGTGACGATGCAGTTTAGCGATGCGGCTAATGCAACGTTGACGTTGCCGGGGGGAAGGAATGTGGCGATTGCGCGGCAGCGGTTCTGAATGGGGCCGCAATTGAAGACGATGAAACGAGATATCCTCAAACGTACCAACGATGAAAGTGGGAAAGAAAAGCTGCTGTCCGGATGGAAAACGCCGACCAGATTGCTCGACATCCAAACAAATGGTGAGTCATCGATTGCGCTCCTGACAAGTCTGCTAAACCAATCAACTCAGGAGCAACAAGACAGTGGTCGGTAAATCCAGCGCAACCGTCGGTATGACCTGCAGTGCTGTAGATGAACTACTGGTCGATCCTGCGGCGTTGGTGGCGGAAACTGAGCAGGCATAGCTGGCACCGGCGACCAAGCCGACGACCGTCAGTGGCGAACCTGTACCCGTTGCCGTTTGAGTGGTTTGGCCAGTGGCCGTGCAGGTCGCCGTATAGCTGGTGATCGACGCGCC
>JANMZU010000881.1:0-1508 GCA_031383585.1 Betaproteobacteria bacterium | reverse complement strand
GCAGGTCATGCTGAATGAAACTTGGTCTGTTCCCTTTTGATGCTGATGAGAGCAAACACATTTCCCGTAGGCTGGCTTCTTGGTCCTGCGTTCGGAACGTGGATAGTCGTTGCGCTGTATTTGTTTGTCGCAATTCCGATGTTACCCACCACGGACTGGACGTCTGCATTTGCATTATTCTGGTACGCGTCTGCCACGCTCTGCGTTATCGTACTGTGCTCAATGGCGCTGGCAACAAAGCGATTCTTCGAATCACGTCATCATCGGACGATGGGAAACTTCGTCGTGTTCGTCGTCGCCCCAGCGGTAGCCGCTATTGGCATCTTAATGATGGTTGCTATCATGGCGCCGCTGAGCGGGTGTTGCTAGCCCTTAGTACCTAGGGATCAGCACACATTGACTCTCACCTGCTATGTCACGTATTCGAAAGACAATTTCAACCTGAACCTTGCTGCAGTGATCCCGTGCGGTTCCGGTCAACCCTCAAGCAGCGCGTCATCCTCAACCAGATATTGTTTCGCACAGTTCAAGCACGTGTGAGCCTGCAGGCCGTTCGCGAGAACTTCGAAATCCGTACGCGCGCCGCACCAGCGGCACGTCTCGGGTTGTTCTGTGCCAAGGTAAATTGCGTCTTCGTTTATGACGTCGATTCGCATGTTTTTACTGACCATTGATTTTCCTCCCAGCGAAAGTGTCAAAGCCTGGATTTCGCTTGCCAAATAGCCTCACGCAAATCGCCCCACATACGAAACCGGGTCCAGCAGACAGTTTCTTTCCACAGCTCCTGGCAAATCGAATAAATGTGGTGACTTACGAAATTCAAACACCCGATATAGATGAAACTGGTCGGGAAAGGCCTTCGAGAATTCGAGTTCATTGCGGCTGATGAAGAATGGCGTTTGCTTGCCCCATGCGGTGGTCTTTACTTCAATGAAACGATCGCTGCCGCTTTCGTCAAATGAATGCACGTCATATCCCAATCCATCGCCTTGGGTTGATGCAACATGGTCAACTTTGTCTGCGAGTTTCTTCTGGCCGAGTTCATGCAATCGCCGTTGCTCGAACTCGACCACAAACGCTTCGCCCGCGCGTCCGAGCGACGAATTGCGTGCCTCTCGGTCAAGGTAGTCTCGCTTCAGCATCGGCTTTTGTGCGACAAAGTACGGCATGCGCTCTGATCGCACCGTATGCGAAACTGCGGGCCGCTCGACGTGTACACCTTCAATGCTCGTCAGCAACGGCACTTCCGCAGGTTGCTCGGCGGCGACTTCTGCAGCGCGATCAAACTTACGGTCGCCCATGATTCGATCAGCGACGACGTCGGCAAGCAGGCGCTGATAGTTACCGCGCGGCTTGTAGCCGGGAATGTTCTGCCAACCGTGTTCCATCAGAATCGCACTGATGTTCTGGTGTTTCAATTCAACGGCGGCTGGCGTGCGGCCATTCAGTTTTGGTAACAGGGCACGTCTATGCTCTGTTTTTGAGTAGGCTTGGCCCGCCTGCTCAAG
>JANMZU010000867.1:0-2220 GCA_031383585.1 Betaproteobacteria bacterium | reverse complement strand
CGCCCATGACGAAGCCACGGCGCACCCGCTGCCACAGATCAGCGTCATTGAAACTGCTGGCCAATGTCGGGCTTTTCGCGTCCTGGGCATCGAGTTGAGCGCCGACGTTGGCGTTCGTCGCAGGAACGCTAGCGTGGCCAGACTCGCCATTTGCAGACAGTGTAGTTACGTCACCGAATGCAGTTGAGTGTGCGATCGCCAGCAACAGCGCCAATACGCTTGAAACAATCGAATGAGACTTGAAAATCATCTTGAATATAGAGTCCGCAGTTGGAGTGCAGTTAGAAGCCGCCGTTGCGGCTTACCCTCTTTAAAAAAAATCAGGGTACAGAGGCAAGACGAGTACGTCAACCTTCGGGCTTTGCGGCTATAGCGTCAATGCAAAACCTTTGACCAGTGCGCCAGGCAACCGCGCCGACGCTGTCGAGCGTTCGCCATAGCTTCCCGAGTCGACAATCAAATCACGCTCGACGGTCAGGCCGATCAGATTGTCGCCAAGCACACGATAGGCGGAGTCATCAAAGCGCATCACGTTCAGTGGTGCCTGGATTTCCCCGTTCTCGACCCAGAATGTCGCGAAGCGCGTCATTCCTGTCATGCGGCAGGCCATGCGATCAGAGTAATTGAGGTAATGCAGATTGCCGATCAGCAAGCCCGTGTCCAGTGACTGGAGAATGGCGTTGCCCTGCAAAGATCCCGCTGCCATGTCCATCGCTTCGGGGGCTTCGGCGGCGTTGGCACCATTGTTGTCAATGCCGAATTCGCGCGCCGAGCGCGGGCTGATCAGAGAACCACTATGCCGTCCGCCAGCAATCAGCGAAACTTCTGGCGCTTTCAAAAAGCCGTCCGCCTGAAAACCAGGGGCAATGCCATCGCGACTGCATTCGCCCAGGTTCACCGAGGAATGGAGAGCCATGGAGCCGTCTTCGAGCTTGATGAGCGGACTCTGCTTGTTGCGCTGCGACTTCACGCCAAAGCCGCCCCACGACAGCAAGCCGACAATCTCATTGACAGCAGCCGGCGCCAGGTAGGCGCGATATTGGCCGGGCTGCAATATCTTTGGCGGGCGTTTGAGGATTTCCAGCTGAGCGCTGCTTGCGGCCATCTTGTGTGCAAAATCCGCTTCGCTCCAATGGGTGCCCGCGTAGCTGTTCTTCACCGCTTTGTCGGCCGTGTGATACAGGCACCACTCAAAATTGAAGTTTTCGACGTGATGCCAGTTGCGTTGGCCCAGGGAATTGGCAAAGCCTTTGTAGATGACGCCGGAGGCGAGCAGACCGACGAGGTCTTTGTCGTGCCCTCGGGTCATCACTTGATCGAGCATGTCGGCATTTGACGGCAGTTTGGACTCGCCGATATGTTCGGATGATTGCGGCGATTGGTTGAATAACAGGTAGGGGTCTTCAGGCAGATCGCCAAGATCGCGGCGCAGTGTCTCAAGAGCCGATTTCACCCATGCCTGGTCGTGGTCGCGTTCGCCAGAAAGGCAGATGCGTGATTCTGCGCGGCGATGGTTGGCAATCAATGAGAGCGTGAGCATCAGTTGCTTGACCGAGCCTGCCTGGCGCACGGTATTCTTGTTGAAGCGCACGAAGTCTGACTCTTCAGCCGAAAGGTAGGCGAGGGCGGTCTCACCGTTGTGAATTTGGGTATCGATGTAATCGGCGAGGGCGTAAAAGTAATTCTGCATTTGCATCAGCCTTCCGCGCCGAACACGTCAATGTTTGAAAATTTGCATGCCGGGCTAGCATGGCCCACGCGCAGCACCTGGCTGGGCTCGCCTTTGCCACAGTAGGGCGTGCCCATCACCTCTTGTGTATCAATGTTGCCAACCATCGCCAGAGAGCGCCAGAATGTCGCCGAGATACCACGATAATTCGGGTTCTTGACGATATGGGTTAGTTTGCCGTTGTCAATTATCTGGCCCATTTCGCAGCCGAACTGAAACTTGTTGCGCGAGTCGTCGATGGACCAAGACACATTGGTGCGCATCAGCACGCCTTTATCCACTGAACTGATCATTTCTTCAAGCGAAGACGTGCCGGGTTCGATATTCAAATTCGACATGCGGTCTATTGGGGCGCGATTCCAGGAACACGAACGGGTAGTGGATACGCCTTCGACGGATGAACCCTGGGTTCGCGCGCGCGCTTGGGAGATGGTGCCGCCAAGTGTGAGTTTGAGAATGCCGTTTTCGATGATGAACTCTTTCTTTGCGGC
>JANMZU010000087.1:0-7551 GCA_031383585.1 Betaproteobacteria bacterium | reverse complement strand
GCGGTGATTCAGCCGGGCGGCTCAATGCGGGATGAGGAAGTAATCGCGGCTGCCAATGAGAAGGATGTGGCGATGGTAGTGACGGGCATGCGGCATTTCCGCCACTAAATGCCTCATCTCGCTACTGCGCTTGACACGGCGTTGTTGCTCAGGGGCTCACAATCCTCATGTATAACGCATACATTCCGGTTGTTCGCCCCCTCGCGCCTAGCCGCGCCGGCGCTCGCTACGCGATCTGAGGCATTTAGACCGTGATTGGACGCGTGAAATGGGACATGCAAAAAAAGTCATTTTGGTTTCAGAGTTGGGTGATATCCAAAATCGGGACCAACTGTTGCGCGAACTCTTTGACGACCGCATCGAGTTGTTTTGTGCCGTTGGCAAGGATGCCCTCGATTTGGAAGACGCTATGAGCTGGATAGTAACCATGGCAAAAATTGAAGAAGGAATCGATCACGATATGCCTAGAAGCATGCATGTCGATGAAAGCGTTGACGATGTCTTGGAGTTCGCGAGACAAATTGAAGTGCCCAGCAAGCTGGATGAAATTGAAATAATTAGGCTCTAACTCATGAAACTCCTCGTCATCGGCTCCGGCGGCCGCGAACATGCCCTCGCATGGCGGCTCACGCAAAACCCTAATGTCCAACTCGTCTACGTGGCGCCAGGCAATGCCGGTACGGCGCACGAGGATGGCCTCGTCAATGTCAATCTGACCGCGATTGCCGATCTGCTCAAATTTGCGCGTGACGAGAAAATCCACCTCACTGTTGTTGGGCCGGAAGCGCCGTTGTCAGCGGGCGTGGTGGATGCGTTTCAAGCAGCGGGGTTGAATATATTCGGGCCAACCCAACGTGCGGCGCAGCTTGAGTCGTCCAAAGACTTCGCAAAGCAGTTCATGGTCCGCCACAAGATTCCCACGGCCAAATACGCAACATTCACGAGCGCCGATGCTGCGCGTGCCTATGTTGAACTCGAAGGTGCGCCCATCGTGATCAAGGCCGACGGTCTTGCGGCGGGCAAAGGCGTGGTCGTGGCAATGAAGGTGGAGGAGGCAATTGCCGCAATCGATATGATGTTCGCAGGCAGCCTCGCGGGTGTGGCGACGACCGGAGGCCACAGGGTCGTAATCGAAGAATTCATGCAGGGCGAGGAAGCCAGTTTCATTTGCATGTGCGATGGCGTACACGCGTTGCCGTTCGCGTCTTCACAGGACCACAAGCGTATCTTCGATGGCGACTTGGGACCCAATACGGGCGGCATGGGCGCTTACTCGCCGGCACCCGTCGTGACGCCTAATGTGCATGCGCGCGTGATGCGTGAGGTCATCATGCCCACGTTGCGCGGCATGGCGGCCGAAGGAGCACCGTTTACGGGTTTTCTTTACGCCGGGTTGATGATCGACGAAGTCGGCAACCCGCGTGTCGTCGAGTTCAACGCGCGAATGGGGGATCCCGAAACGCAGCCGATCATGATGCGGTTGAAAAGCGACTTTCTGACGTTGGTTGAGCATGCGATTGCCGTGACGCTCGACAAGATTGAAGCCGACTGGGATCGGCGCGCGGCGCTTGGGGTAGTAATGGCGGCGGACGGCTATCCCGATGCTCCGGTCAAAGGCGATAACATCACCGGCCTTCCATTAGACGTCGAAGATGCGCGTGTTTTTCATGCCGGCACTGTGGAACAGGACGGTAGCATCTTAGTTAGCGGCGGACGCGTGCTTTGTGTGACGGCGCTCGGGGATACTGTCAAACTTGCGCAGCAGCGCGCCTATCAATTGCTGGAGCCGATACGATTTCGCGGGATGCAGTTCAGGCGGGATATTGGGTATAGGGCGATTGATCGGCGGTAGTGGTTTTTTCAGATGTTGATTGAGTCGACGGTAGCTTGGAGAAAACAGTGATTGGTGCGCGGACATCGTCCTTCTCCCTCGGGAGAAGGACCATGTCCAGGTTGCTGTGTGAAACTCCTCCCCCTAACCCTCTCCCAACAGAGAGAACTTAGGTCGCGCAAGCATCCGCAGCCAGACATGTGCAGTCGAATCCACCCGCATTAAATATCGTAGAACGCTATTCAGCGCGGTGTTCGCAGCCAAAATGCGCCAGAAGCCGCGCCAGTACTAGGACTTTCCATATATGAATACTGAATTGAACTCCGCCGACGTCAAAACCTATCTCCTCGGCTTGCAGGCACGTATCGTCGCCAAACTGGAAGCATTGGACGGCAAACCGTTCGGCACCGATGCGTGGACGCGCAACGAAGGTGGCGGCGGCATCTCGCGAATCATCGAGGAAGGCAATCTGTTCGAGCGCGCGGGCGTGCTGTTTTCGCATGTGATCGGCAACAAGCTGCCGCCGACCGCAGCCGCCAACCGACCGGAAATTGCCGGACGCGCATGGGAGGCGATGGGAGTTTCACTCGTACTGCACCCACGCAATCCGTTCGTGCCGACTGTGCACATGAACGTTAGATTTTTTATTGCGCGCTCGTCTCTGGATGCCGAGCACGACGCCTTCTGGTTTGGCGGTGGCATGGACCTCACCCCGTACTATGGGTTCGACGAAGATTGTGTGCACTTTCACCGCGTAAATCGCGATGCATTACAGCCCTTCGGCGAAGACTACTACCCCCATTTCAAGAAATGGTGCGACGAGTATTTCTATCTCAAGCACCGCAACGAACCGCGAGGCATCGGTGGCGTGTTCTTCGATGACTTCCATCATCCTGGCTTTGAACAATCGTTCGCGATGAAGCGTGCGGTGGGCGACGCGTTTCTGGATGCTTACGTGCCGATTGTCGAGCGCCGCCGCGACTTGCCATACAACGAGCAGCAGCGAGACTGGCAACTTTATCGGCGCGGTCGTTACGTGGAGTTCAATCTGGTATTCGATCGCGGCACACACTTCGGCCTGCAGTCCGGTGGACGCACAGAATCGATTCTCGCTTCGCTGCCGCCGCTGGTGAAGTGGCGTTATAACTGGAAGCCCGAGGCGGGTTCGCCAGAGTCCGAGCTGGCTGAAAAATTCCTGATTGGGCGGGACTGGGTCTGATTGTCAGCGCGTCAAGCGCAAGTAGCGGGACTCAATCGACAAAGCCTAGTTTGAAATGACAATGATGGAAATTACGGTACGCTGAATCAAACCGACTGGTACGCCAGCTTCACCACTTCCGCACCGTGAATCTTTTCCAGCCGCCGCACTGTGAAATGCCCACGCGCCATGTTCTGAAAGTGTTCAATGAACAAGGTGTTGATCAGCGCGCCAGTCGCGGCGCCCAGAATCGGGATCGCCTGCATGGCGGCCTTTTCCGAGGCGACAATACCAAAGCGCGAACTGATCAGCGATACCAGCCGCACCAGCGCCGGTGCGCCTACCTTGCTGAAGCCTTTCTCGGCGAGGAATTTGCTGGCCTCCGTCACAGCGCCGGCCATCGCGGCACGCGCTGCGAAATAGCCGGATTCCGCAGCATCGTCTTTCGCGGTACGGCCGCCGAGGGCGAACACTGTCAGGCAGGCGAGTTTGGTCTCGATATGCTGGATGTTTTCACCCTCACTTTTGGCGATGTCAGCGATCGAGCGCAGCATGATGGTCGTGGAGATCGGCAGCTCGACCGCCAGCGCCGCCAATCCGAAGGCACCACCGACGGCACCAGACGCCGCCGCCGCGAACTTGTGCAGTCTATCCTTGGACGTCGTTTTGCCGTCGATGCCATGCGATTTCACTGCCACATCTAGCGCCTTCATCATCGCCGCTTCTGAGGCGCCATGTACTGCTTTCTGGACGCGTTCGGGCATCATCTTGACGCCCTTGTCGATGGGCGCACCGAGCATGGCGGATGCTCGCGCGGCAAGACTGGGCTTCTCAAGCAATGCTCTGGCGCGCTTCAGGTCGGCTAGTTCGATTTTGCTCAAGGACATGTCAATCTCCCAGTTCATTCGCCCAGATATGCTTCGCGCACTTTAGGGTTGGCCAACAAGGCCTTCGATTCACCAGCAAGCGTGATAATGCCGCCGTCCATCACATAGCCTCGCGTACTGATTTCGAGTGCAAGCCGCGCGTTTTGTTCAATGAGCAGAATGGTGACACCTGTTTTGGAAACCTCACCCACCACTTCAAATATCTTCTGCACCATGATGGGGGCCAAGCCCATCGATGGTTCATCGAGCAAGAGCAATTTTGGTTGTGCCATCAGCGCACGGCCAATCGCCAGCATTTGCTGCTCGCCACCGGAAAGCGTGCCAGCGGTTTGACTGCGGCGCTCTTTGAGGCGCGGGAACAGCGTAAACATGCGTTCGATATCGTTTGCAATACCCGGCTTGTCGTTGCGCGTATAAGCGCCCATCTGCAGATTTTCTTCGATCGTCAAAATCGGAAATACACCGCGCCCCTCTGGCACGAGCCGCAATCCCTTGCCTGCAATTTTGTACGCCGGTTGGCCACCGATATCTTCGTTGTTGTATTTGATCGAACCGGCAGTCGGCGTCAGCAAGCCGCTGATCGCCTTGAGGGTGGTGCTTTTACCCGCGCCGTTGGCGCCGATCAGGCAGACGAGTTCATGCTCCGCCACCTCAAACGTAATTCCTTTGACAGCCTTGATGCCACCATAGCCAATATGGACGTCCTGCAGGCTCAGTAGGCTCATGTCGCCGCTGCCTTTTCTGGTGCAACTCCGAGGTAAGCCTCGATTACTTTCGGATCTTTTTGGACATCGCTGGGAATGCCCTCGGCGATCTTCTTGCCGTATTCCAGCACCGCAATACGATCACAAAGGCCCATTACCAGCTTCACGTCGTGTTCGATCAACAGGATGGTGATGCCCTGCGCCCGAATCAATTCCAGCAGCGCGCGCAGCGAGAGTTTTTCGGTTGCATTCATACCTGCTGCTGGTTCATCGAGCGCCAGCACTTTTGGATCAGTCGCCAGCGCACGGGCAATTTCCAGCCGGCGCTGGTCGCCATACGAAAGGTGCTTCGCCACATCGTTGGCACGTGCATCGAGGCCGACAAAAGTCAGCAGTTCGTGGGCCCGCCTTTCAATGGCCGCCTCCTCCGCGCGCGTCGCGGCATTGCGCGTGATGGCACCCCATATGCCGGCATGGGTGCGCACATGGCGGCCAATCATCACGTTCTCAATGGCGGAAAGATTCGCGAACAGGCGGATATTTTGAAACGTGCGGGCGATACCGAGTGCAGCGATCCGGTCAGGTGTCAGTTCTTTGAGTTGATTGCGTTGAAATGAAAAAGTGCCCTCATCAAATGGGTAGAGGCCGGTGAGGACATTGAAAAGTGTCGTCTTACCCGCGCCATTCGGTCCAATCAGGCCGTAAATGGAGCCGGCTGGTATCGCAAAGCTTACATCGGAGAGCGCAGTCAAGCCACCGAACCGCTTGGTGATGCCAGTGATTTCAAGAATGGGGGCGGCCACCGCGCTCATTCCTTCGTCAGTTCACGTTTGCGGATCGCCGACGGCAACAACCCAGCCGGACGGAACAGCATCATCAGCACCATCGCAAAACCGAACAGCAGCATGCGCAAGACTTCAGGCTCAATCCACATCTTGCCGAACAGTGCCATTTGAGCCGGCTCGACCGTATAGCGCAAAATCTCCGGCACGAATGAAAGCAATATCGCGCCGATCACCACGCCAATGATGTTTCCCATGCCGCCCAATACCACCATCGCAAGCACCATCACACTCTCGTTCAGCACGAAACTTTCAGGGCTGATGAATCCCTGAATGGCGGAGAACATTCCCCCCGCGATGCCGCCGAATGACGCGCCCATGGCGAACGCCAACAACTTGATGCGCGTCGTGTTGATGCCCATCGCGCGTGCTGCCATTTCGTCTTCACGAATTGCCTCCCAGGCGCGGCCGATGCGCGAGTTTTGCAGGCGACGGTTAATGACAATTACGATCAGCATGATTACCAGCAGCAGAAAATAATACTTGATGGTGCCGGACAAAACGAAGTCACCGATGCGCGTGTCGTTGCCGAAATTGATCGTGCCGATCTTGATCGGGTCAATCGTCGATATCCCCTTGGGGCCATTGGTGATATTGATTGGCTCGGATAAATTGTTCATGAAAATACGTACGATCTCGCCGAAACCCAGTGTGACAATGGCTAGGTAATCGCCACGCAACTTTAACGTTGGCGCGCCCAGCAGCACGCCAAAAATGCACGCGACAAGCGCACCAATGGGCAGGGTTACCCAAAACGGCAAATGCAAACCAAAATGTGGCGACGCGAGCAGCGCATACACATACGCACCCACCGCGTAAAACGCGATGTAGCCCAGATCCAGCAGGCCGGCAAATCCCACGACGATGTTGAGGCCCAGCGAGAGCAGCACAAACAGGATGGCGAAATTAGTAATTCGCACCCAGGCCGTACCGGCCATGGCGAGCACGAAGGGCAGCGCAATTAGTGCTATGGCGATCATGATCACGCCCGGCCAGAACAGGGCAGGATTCTTTCGCATGTTGGCTAATTTCATCTGCAGACTCATGCCCGATCTCCTACGCGTTCGCCCAGCAGGCCGGAAGGCCGGAATACCAATACCAGGATCAAGACGATAAACGCATATACGTCTTTGTAATTGCTGCCGAACAGACTGCCATTCGCATTGGCTTCGCACATGGACGAAAAGCCGGGTAGCCACGTGTTGAGGAAGCAAACGTTCGTCAAGTCACCCATGTACCCGGCGCCGAACGCTTCGATGAGGCCGATCAAAATGCCGCCCAGCACCGCGCCACCGAGATTGCCGATGCCGCCCAATACCGCAGCAGAAAACGCTTTCAGGCCAAGCAGGAATCCCATTTGATAGTGGGCAATACCGTAGTAGGAGCCAACCATGACGCCAGCCATCGCGCCGAGCCCTGCGCCGACGACGAAGGTGAATGAAATCACGCTGTTGACGTTGATGCCCATCAGCCCGGCGACCTGCGCATTTTGTGACGTCGCGCGCATGGCAATACCGATGCGCGTCTTGTAAACCAGCAGTAGCAGGCCCGCCATCATCGCCAGCGACAACAGCATAATGACGATCTGCACATTGGTCACCGTAGCGCTATTGATCGAATCAGTGAAGTGGTAGGTCTTGGTCGGAAATATCTGCGGGAAGGAAATGAAATTGCGTCCCCAGATGAGCAGGGCCAAATGCTGCAGAATGATTGAGATACCGATGGCAGTAATCAACGGTGCCAGGCGCGGCGCATTCCGCAGCGGGCGATAGGCAATACGCTCGACGGTGTAGCCCACCAGCGCACAGGCGGGGATTGCGGCCAATATGCCCAGCAAGACGATGATGATCGGCGGAGTACCGGAGCCCGCGAGCGCGGCGATGACGCTGAACGCCACCATGGCGCCGATCATTACCACTTCGCCATGGGCAAAGTTGATCAGTTGGATGATGCCGTAGACCATCGTGTAACCCAACGCGACCACGGCGTAAACGCAGCCGAGCGTGAGGCCATTGATAAGCTGCTGAAGAAAGATATCCATGTGCTGACGATGTTACCGCATGAAGTGGTGGCGCAAAGAAAAACGGCA
>JANMZU010000838.1:0-5174 GCA_031383585.1 Betaproteobacteria bacterium | reverse complement strand
CATCGGCTGATCGAGGAATGCATGCTCGCGGCCAATGTGAGTACTGCCAACTTCCTGATTGAACACGAACATCCCGCGCTTTATCGCATCCACGCGGGGCCTAGCGAAGAAAAGCTCGAGGGCCTGCGCACCATGCTTAAGGATTTTGCGCTTACTTTGGCTGGTGGCAAGACGCCAAGCCCCCGCGACTACGCCGAGCTATTGAAGAAAATTAAGGACCGTCCAGATGCGCCGTTGCTGCAGACAGTGTTGTTGCGGTCGATGAAACAGGCGGTTTACAGTCCTGACAACATCGGCCACTTCGGGCTATCTTACGATGCGTATACGCACTTCACGTCGCCGATACGCCGGTACCCGGATCTGCTTACACACCGCGCCATCAAGGCGATATTGCACGCCACGACATACGACCCAAAAGTCCCATGGGAGCAACTGGGCATGCAGTGTTCAGCAACGGAGCGCCGCGCCGATGAGGCCACGCGCGATGTCACTGCATGGCTGAAGTGCTACTACATGAAAGACCGCCTCGGTGAGACCTTTGCGGGAACCATTACCGGCGTTACCGGCTTTGGCATTTTTGTCACGCTCGACGAGGTTTATGTCGAAGGGCTGGTACACATTTCCGAGTTTGGTCAGGACTATTTCCATTTTGACCAAGCCAAGCACGCCATTATCGGCGAGCGTACCAAGAAGAAATTCCAGTTGTCTGACCGTGTCAACATCAAGGTTGCGCGTGTCGATATTGAAACCAGCAAAATCGATTTCTCGCTCGCTGGTCAGCTATTGAAGAAGGCCGACGACGTCGACGAGAACGCCAATCGCAGCAAAGGTAAATACGAGCCTTCGGCAGCAGGCAAGAAAGCGCTTCCGAAAGCGGCAGTGGCAAAGGGCGTGAAAGCGCCGTCGGGTTCGCCGCAGGTGTTGCAGCAGCCAGTACGTGAAACCCGCGAAGCGCGCGAGGCGAAGGCGGACAAGAAAGTCATTACAGTCAGTAGCGCCAATCCACCAACCACGCCGATGGCGGGCTTCGTGACTGGCGCACTTAAGGTGAAAGCCCCGCCTAAAACCAAGGCTCCACCAGCACCGGCCGTGAAAACGAAAAAAGCCAGCGCAGCGCAGACAAAGAAGAAAAAATGAAACCGCAGATTATTTTTGGTTTCCACGCGGTCGGCGCGCGCATGCGTACCCGCGCGGAAAGTGTCCGTGAGATTTTTGTGGACGCTAAGCGCGACGACAAGCGGATGCAGGCGCTTATCGAAAATGCCAAGGCCCGTGACCTGCGGGTGATGCTGGTCGACGGCAAACGGCTCGATGGCATGACTGGCAATGCTCGGCATCAGGGCGTCGTCGCCAATGTTGAAGCGACCGCCTTGCCGCAGTTTGTCGACGACGTTCTGGATATTTTGACCGTGCCGCCTTTGCTCTTGTTGCTCGATGGCGTCACCGATCCACACAATCTGGGTGCATGCCTTCGCGTGGCTGATGCCGCCGGGGCGCACGCGGTGATCGCCCCCAAGGATCGAAGCGTTGGGCTGACGGCGGTAGCCATGAAAGTCGCGTCCGGTGCGGCGGAGTCGATCCCGTATATTACGGTCACCAATCTAGCGCGGACGCTGCGCGAGTTGAAGGATCGCGACATCTGGATCATCGGCACAGACGACGATGGTCAAGCCTCACTTTTCGAGGCGAAGCTTGCTGGCCCGCTGGCTTGGGTGCTGGGCGCGGAAGGTGAGGGATTGCGCCGACTTACCCGAGAAAACTGCGACCAGATCGTCAGCATCCCGATGTTTGGTGCTGTCGAAAGTCTCAACGTTTCCGTTGCATCCGGTATTTGCCTGTTCGAAGCCCGGCGCCAGCGGGAAATTGCGACTGTCTAATTTACAACTGCGTAGTTTGCGATTGCGTTATTTGCGATTACGTAGTGCACCGCAGCCCACGTTACTCGACTAAATAATTAAACGATTTAATCTTCATGACTGACTACATCATAATTGGCGGCGGCTCAGCCGGTTGTGTGCTTGCGTCGCGCCTGAGCGAAAATCCGGATGTCAGCGTAACGCTGCTCGAAGCCGGACCCGCAGATCGCAACGTGCTGATTCACTGCCCGGCGGGCATCGCGCTGATGGCTCAGACCGGACAGGCCAACTGGGCTTTCGACACCGTGCCGCAACGAGGACTGGACGGAAGAGTTTGCTACCAGCCACGCGGCAAGGTACTTGGCGGTTCGAGCTCGATCAATGCGATGGTGTATGCACGTGGCCATCGAAGCGACTATGACCACTGGGCTTCCCTGGGCAATCCCGACTGGTCTTACGATGAAGTGCTACCGTATTTCAAGCGCGCCGAGCATAACGAACGCGGCGCAGACGAATTTCATGGTGCTGGCGGACCGCTGAACGTCATGGATTTACGCAGTCCCAATCGTTTTTCGTCGCATTTCGTGGCGGCCGGCGCTGAGGCAGGCTTTGCCGTCAATCCGGATTTCAACGGCGCGGAAATGGAAGGTGTAGGGCGGTATCAGGTGACCCACAAGAATGGCGAGCGCCATAGCGCCGCCAAGGGCTACCTCACACCGAATCTGAATCGACCAAACCTGCAGGTCATTTCGGGAGCACACACAACTCGAATTTTGTTGGATGGCAGGCGAGCGATCGGCGTCGAGTATCGGCGCGGCGGCACATTGCATCAGGTGATGGCGCAACGCGAAGTCTTGCTGTGCGCGGGCGCACTGCAGTCCCCGCAGTTACTGATGCTTTCGGGTATCGGCCCCGCGTCACAGCTTACGCAGCACGGTATTGGGGTGGTGCATGATTTGGCCGGCGTAGGCGCCAATTTTCATGATCATATTGATACTGTGCAGGTGTACGACGCGCCGCATCTGAAGGACTTGTTCGGTCTCTCCCTCGCTGGAGCCTGGCATTTGCTTAAGGGGGTGTTCGAATGGCGAAGCCAGCGTACCGGTGTGCTTACGTCCAATGTTGCTGAGGCAGGTGGATTTATCAAAAGTGATCCAAACGAAGCCATTCCCGATCTGCAATTACATTTTGTTGTCGGCAAACTTCTCGATCACGGACGGAAGACTGTATTTGGGCATGGCTTCTCCTGTCACGTATGCCTGCTGCGGCCATTGAGTCGTGGCAGCGTTAGCCTCGCCAGTGCAGACCCGATGGCTGCGCCGTTGATCGACCCAAACTTCCTCGCCGACGCAGACGACATGGCCCGCATGGTGCGCGGCTTCAAGCTGATGCGAACCATCCTGACCCAGCCGGCGCTCGCCAAATTCGGTGCCACCGAACTGCGGCGAACGGCAGACGCCCAAACTGACGCCGAGATCGAGACGTTTATTCGCAGCCAGGCAGATACGATCTATCATCCCGTCGGTACCTGTCGCATGGGTAACTCTGATTGCGATGTCGTCGACAGCCGTTTGCGGGTGCATGGCATAGAGCAGCTTCGGGTTGTCGATGCGTCCATCATGCCCCGCGTCGTTAGTGGGAACACCAATGCGCCGACCATCATGATTGCTGAGAAGGCCGCCGACATGATCAAAGGCGCAAGCGCGACGTTCGCTTGATTCCGGGGTAGCCGTTCGCCCGGCACACTCCGTTACATGCACCTCGCGTGTTTCCTGCGAGAATCTGCGCACCTTCAGACGTCACTCAAAACCCCGGCATCCCCACGCCGATCCCGATAGTTCCCATTTTGTTCGACATGCATATTCTGGCTCGACTAGCCCTTTCTACGGGGACGATGCTGTTTTCCCTCGCCGTGCTGGCAGCGCCCGCCTTGCCCAAAGGGGTGGCCAGAGTTGCGTCTGTTGAGGGCATAACCCAGTATCGACTTGCCAATGGTCTGGAAGTCCTGATCGCTCCCGACCCGTCCAAGCCGCAAATCGTCGTGAACATAACCTACAAAGTTGGTTCGCGGCACGAAAATTACGGCGAATCTGGCATGGCGCATTTGCTGGAACACATGCTGTTCAAAGGTTCGAAGAAACACCCGAATATCACCGATGAATTTACCAGGCGCGGCGCGCAATGGAATGCATCAACCTGGAGTGATCGCACCAATTATTACGAGGTTTTCACAGCATCCGACGAGCAACTCGACTGGGCTTTGTCGCTGGAAGCCGATCGGATGATCAACTCGTTTATCCGCAAAGCCGACCTCGTCACTGAAATGCCGGTTGTTCGCAATGAATTCGAGATCGGTGAAAACGATCCGACATCGATCCTCATTGAGCGGGTTGTGTCGACCATGTACCTGTGGCACAACTATGGAAAGTCGACCATTGGCGCGCGTTCCGACATAGAAAACGTCCCTGTGCCGCGTCTACAGGCGTTCTACGCTAAACACTATCAACCAGATAACGCCGTAGTTACTATTGCCGGGCGGGTCGACGAAGCGAAGGCGATCGCGATGGTTGCCAGGCATTTTGGTGTCATACCAAGGCCCAGGCGCGTACTGCAGACCCTCTATACGCAGGAGCCAGTTCAGGACGGTGGCCGCAGCGTAACCCTGGAGCGAACTGGGGATGTGCAGTTAATCGCGGCAGGGCATCACGCGCCGCCAATGGCCCACGCCGACCACGCCTTGACAGTGCTGTTGTCAGAAGTGTTGACGAACGCGCCATCAGGACGGCTGCACAAACTATTGGTGGAGCCGAAGAAAGCCACCAGCGTTGCAAGCCAAAATTTCGAAAACCGCGATCCGACCGCGTCGTTGGTTTGGGCCGAGCTACGCAAGGAGCAATCCATCGACGATGCGCGGCGGATTTTCCTCGGCGTACTCGATGGCTTTGCAGCCAGCCCCGTCACTGAAGAAGAAACGGAGCGGGCCAAATCAAAACTGCTCAACGAAATTGATCTGACCATTAATTCGTCGGTAAACCTCGCGTTGCGCTTATCGGAAGCGGTTGGCGCGGGCGATTGGCGTTTGTTCTTTCTTCACCGCGACCGCATTCGCAATGCGACGGCAGCAGATGTGCAGCGCGCCGCGCTCGCTTACTTGAAGCCTTCCAACCGCACTCTAGGGTCGTTTGTGCCAGTGGCGAAGCCTGATCGCACAGATGTTCCCAAGGTCGATGATGTTGGTGCAATCGTAAAAGGCTACGTTGGCGACCCGCCCGTTGCGATCGGCGAAGCGTTTGATGCCTCGTCTGACAAAATTGAAAA
>JANMZU010000809.1:0-8848 GCA_031383585.1 Betaproteobacteria bacterium | reverse complement strand
GTGAAACAGCGCAACGCCCAGTAGCGTCAGCCCGAACAAAATGAAATCGACAGGCACGCTCCCCAGCTTTACCAACTCGGGCGTATATGTCTGCGGCTGGGCGCCTTGTGCTACCGCGACCAGCGGCAAACACAAACCAGCCAGAATGGCTGAAATACGCAGACTACGAAAAACGGAAATGCCGGACGCGGATCTACGCATACTGTTCCCAAAAGAATTTCCTGAATGCTACGACTTTTTCTGTTTGTGAGGCAATGAGCAATGCGTACAAGTCCAGTTGGGCACTTCAGCAAGTGGCGCGGGCGCGTTGCAGGGAAGTACTACCCTATCAGCCCACGCACCTGTTTTGAGGCCTCGGTAGTGCCGCTCACAAATTTCTCGTGATTACGCTCGATTGTTTTAAGGTCGTAAACATAATTGACCATCCAGCCAAGTGATTGCCGTAGACCCTTGTCGGAAAGGTCGCCTGCCGTGTTTAGCCGCTCCATACGTGCCCCATTGTTGAGGTGAAAGCGGGCCACCGGGTCACGTGTCATCCGGTCGTGTTCACCCAAACCGAGAAGATATGCTGCGCAAAGGCGTTCAAGATCTGCGGCGCATTTCCCACGAATACGTCCCGCGCTGCGCAGGTCGCCGGCGCCCTTGTCCAGCAGGGGGCCGATTGCACGCTGCACGCGCTCGAAACTTCGGCGGACTTCGCTTGGCAGCATCGCGACTCGATCTGCGGTAGCCGCCAGGTTCCGCAGCCATTCGCAAAATCCAGGAATTGGCGATAGGGTGCAAAACCGCTTGACGCGAGGAAATTCGACAGCCAGCAATCCCGCCACCTGCTTGATCAGAAAATTGCCAAGCGAAACGCCGCGTAGGCCCGGCTGACAATTGCTGATGCTGTAAAACGTCGCGAGGCTGAAATCGTCCGGCGACGTCGCGTTACTGTCAATGTTGATGAGCGGCTCGATTGCCGCGGGCATCTCGGCGAGCAGTGCGACTTCAACAAAAATCAACGGTTCATCTGGCAATGCAGGGTGAAAGAAGGCGAAGCACCGGCGATCTCCCTGCAGGCGGCGGCGCAAATCGTTCCAGCCGCGAATCTCATGCACTGCCTCATGTCGAATAAGCTGCTCAAGCAGCGTGGCTGGGGTATTCCAGCCTACCCGGGCGATGCGCAGAAAGCCGGGATTGAACCAGGACTGCAACAAGTGATGGAAGTCGTCATCGACCTGCTGAAGTTCGCGGTCTTTGGGAAGGGCATCCAGCAGGCATTCGCGCATGCTGACGATAAGTCGCGTGCCGCCCGGCGCGCGGTTTAGGCGACGCAGCAACTCCTGTCGTGGCGGCTCGGCAGCGCGCGTCAGCGCAGCCAGATGAGCGCTATCAGGCTTCGCTGCATAACTGGTCGCAGCGGCCAATACGCGCTGCGGATCCGGCGAAAATTCCGTCTTGAGCGCGTGAAAAAAGACCAGCTGTTCGTCTTTGGACAGCTCGGCATACAGCGCCAGCGTTTCCTGCGCAAGCGACACGCCGGACGCCTCGCCGCCTTCGGAAAGGAGCTGCCTGCAGGCGGTCACAAGCTTGCCGGGTTTGCTACTCTCCCGCTTGAGGCGGCGTGCCGTTTCGCGAATGGCGCGAATTCCCTTGATCGGTCCGAACATCGGCGTCTTTCCCTTTACTTGATTCGCCGCTTCTGATAATCCTCTTCAATGGTGTCCTTGAAAAAACTTCCCATCATCGAGGAGGTGGAAAACCGGCGCCACACTTCGGCCGACACATTGGCATATTCGTAGGTACCGGACGACTGTTCGACTACCAACACCCGCCGCTTTTCGTCATACCCAATTGCGCGCAGATTCGCAACGCTGACTTTCTTCATTTCCATCGCACTGGCGCCCCTTTGGGTTCACTTCTGCTCTTCTCCAAAAACCGCATGAATTCGCGTCATCACGTCCGCAGTCAGCAAAGCTGCCACGGCCAGCGATTTCATGTTTTCGCCGACTTGCTCGATGCGCGAGGCGCCAGTGATGACCGTGGACACATTCGGATTTTTCAGGCACCAGGCAATCGCCAGCTGCGCAGTCGTGCAGCCAAGCTCCTGCGCAATCAGGCCAAGCTTGGCAACGATGGCATTCTTCGCCGGATCGAGCAGGCTCTCATGCATCCACGCCATTCTCTTCAAGCTGCCACGGCTATCGGCAGGCACGCCGTTGGCGTACTTGCCTGTCAGCAAACCGGAAGCCAATGGGCTCCAGGTGGTCGTGCCCAAACCGATTTCCGAATACAGCCGCGCATATTCGCGCTCGATCTTCTTGCGGTTGAACAAGTTGTATTCCGGCTGCTCAACGATCGGCTTGTGCAAGTGATGCTTGTCCGCAATATGCCACGCGCCCATGATATCGGCGGCACTCCATTCAGAAGTCCCCCAGTAAATCGCCTTGCCACGCGCAACCATGTCGTGCATCGCAAATACGATTTCTTCCAGTGGCGTATTGGGATCGGGCCGATGGCAATAAGCGATGTCAACGTAGTCGAGTTGCAGCCTCTTAAGCGAAGCATCGATGGCCTGCAAAAGATACTTGCGGTTGAGTGTATTTTTCTCATTTACGCCATCACCAAACTTTGCGGGCAGACCCCAAAAAAACTTGCTGGAAACGACATAAGTCAATCGGTCCCACGCCAGCTTCTTCAACGCCTTGCCCATCAGTTCTTCCGACTCGCCGTTTGCGTATACCTCGGCGTTATCAAAAAAATTCACGCCGTGGTCGCGCGCCGCGGCCATAAGATTGAGCGACGCCGATTCATCGAGTTGATTGCCGTAAGTGATCCAGCTACCGAAAGAAAGCGCGGAAACACGCAGGCCAGCGCGTCCAAGTCGTCTATATTCCATTTTCATTCATCCTTCTCTTTATCGATATCTTCATAGGCGTTGGCGACTATTACGCGAGTGCGTTTCGGTCCGGCAGCGAAACGTTCGAGCTGCACTAGCACCGGAAACAGCGCCTCTAGCTTGGCGCGCGCCGCGCCTTCGCTGGAAAATAGCAGCGGCGAGCCGTTATCCGCGTTTACATCGCGCCAGATCGCTGCGTTGGCTTCGTCGTCCTGTACCTGTAGTTTGTAGCTTGGCATGTTCGCACCGTGGGTGGCAGTCTTTTCACGATAGCACGATGGTGGTCGCTGCGCCTCAATCGAAATCAAGTTTCAATACTTTGCCTGCAGCTCCATCGGCGTCAGCGGCGGCGACAGAAGATATCCCTGTACCTGCTCGCAGCCGGCGGCCAGCAAGAAATCCAACTGCGCGGCATGCTCCACGCCCTCTGCAACCACCCGCAGCCCAAGGCTCTTGGCGAGGCTGATGATGCCGCGTGTGATGGCGGCATCATCAGGGTCGGTGGTGATATCGCGCACAAAGGACTGGTCAATTTTCAGCTTGTCGATATCGAAGCGCTTGAGGTATCCAAGGTTTGAATAGCCAGTGCCAAAATCGTCAACCACCAGGCGAAAACCATTATTGCCAAGCTCAAACAGCGTACTCATGGTGATATCGCCTTCGCTGACCAAAGCAGTTTCGGTTAGCTCGATCTCCAGGTCACCGGCGATGAGCCCATTTTCCCGAACCGCTTCGAGCAGCACCTCCACCAGTCGCCGGCTCTTGAATTGAACAGCAGATACGTTGATGGTCACCGGAAAATGATCCAGTCCGGCGTGACGCCAACGGCGGAGTTGGGCAAGGGCCTCTTTGGCCACCCACTCACCAATGGCCACGATCAGACCAGTTTCTTCGGCAACCGGAATGAACCGGACGGGCGACACGCTGCCGAGACTTTCGCTCTGCCAGCGTATCAGCGCCTCGACGCCCACAAGCCGACGCTCAGGGAGTTGAAAGATCGGCTGGTAAACGAGACTGAATTCGTTACGCGGCAGCGCGCGGCGAAGTGCGTTTTCAAGCGACAGTCTTTCAACTACTTTTTCATTCATCTCAGCGCGGAAGAAGCTGAACTGGTTGCGCCCCTCGGCCTTCGAGTGATACATGGCCAAGTCCGCGTTCTTCACGAGATTCTCAAGATCTTTACCGTCGTCGGGCCAGATGGTGATGCCAATTGACGGGGTAACCGTGAGTTCATGCCCGGCAACCAGATAGGGTTTGCCAAGGCACTCTACAATCACCTCGGTAATGCCCGCCAGGTCATTGATTTCGCCGACACCCGGTAGCAGCACAATAAACTCATCGCCACCGTGGCGTGATACGGTATCGGTCGCGCGCATCGCCGTAGTAAGGCGCGCCGCTGTTTCGATCAGAATGAGATCGCCGACATGATGACCAAGCGAATCATTGACGTTCTTGAAGCGGTCCAGATCAATGAACATGAGTGAAATGCCGTAGCCCTTACCAGCGCCGTTTGCTGCGATCCGCCGAGACTGTCGTACTGCAAAATCAAATCGCGAAGACAGCAGCAAACGATTTGGCAGCCCGGTCAGGAAATCATATTCCGCCAACTCCCTGAATCGTTCCTCGGCGCGCTTTTTTTCGGTAATGTCGCTGCCAACGCCCCGATATCCTGCGAATTCGCCATTGGCCCTAAACACCGGGTCGCCGGAAACGCTGGCCCAGAAAATATCGTCATTGCCCGTGTTGTAGGCATATTGAAAATCGCGAAACGGCTCATGCGCCTCTACACGCCTGCGGTGCTCATCCATTTGCTCACGGCTCACCCCAAGATACGGTATCTCCCAGCGTGGGCGGCCATAGCGCTCATCCGGGTCAACGCCGGTGGAACGCGTCATGCCGCCTGAAATATGACTGAACAAGTAGTTAGCGTCCTGCTCCCAATACCAGTCGGATGACATTTCAAGCAGGCTGGTGAGACGCAACTCGCTCTGCGCCAGCTTCTCCTCAGCCTGCTTGCGAGCAGTAATGTCGAGCCGAAATCCGATTACGCCGCCGTCTGCTGTCTTACGATCAGAGACCAGCAACCATATGTTGTCACCAAGCAAATACTCGTAGTCGCCCTCGTCGGGATCGAGGTGCTTTTCGACTCGCGTAGCGACATAGCGTTCCTCGTCCAGCTTGGTACGATGCTCGAAGCCGCGCTGGTAGAAAGCACGCGCGACATCTGCATAGAGCGTACCGGGCGCGAGCAGGTCGGCAACTTCTTTGTAGATTTCGCGAAAGCGCCGGTTGCAAAACACGATTCGATCATCTGCGCCATACAACACGACACCCGACTCAAGATGCTCGAAAGCTTCAACGATGCGCGTGAGGTTGCCCTCCGCTTCTCGCAGCCGATTTTGAAGAATATCCATCAGCGGCCCCTCAGCGGGTTCGGCCATGGTCAGCTTATTCGTGGCGTGCTTACTTGCGATACTCAGCGACCTCCTCTTTAAGCGTAATCCACCATACCTTGCCAGTTTCGGCGTGTTTTCCGCAAGGTGTGATGGTCGAGAACCCGGGATATTCTTTGCCAAGATTGTTGGGGTCGTCACGGCGGGTGCGCGGCGGCGCGACCAAACCCTTCTCGTCGGACATCAGCGGAAACAGCCAGCAACCCATGGGCTTGTATTTCCATTTGTGCACGCCCTGCTTGACCGCTAGCGTCTGCAACGAACATTTGCCATCGGCCTCGGTGAATACACAACGGGTATTGGAGAAGTGCTCGGGCTTGTTGCGGTAAACGTGTTTGCGGATGTTGGTTTGCGGGCCGGTCTCGCCTTGCCATTCGCCATCGACAATGTACTTCTTTGGCAGATGCGCAAAATGCTCAGGATACTTCGCGACTACCTTGTGGATCAGCTTGACCTCATCGTCATTCAAGAATGCGCCGTCGCTGCAGCAGATACCTTCGCAGACATTAATGTCGCAATAGTGCAGCTTGGTGTGTTTTTTGGGTTTGGTCGCGCCTGCTGTGCTCATTGTGTCAATTCCCTGATATCAAAATTACCACCATTGGTAAGCTTCCCTTTCGCGATCAGCGCAACAATCTCCGCAGCCACATCGTTGGCATCGCGCAATACGCCATCGGCTTTCATGGCGCGAAATCTTGCAACATCAGGAAACTCGCTTTCCGTGGTCTCACGAATCAACCCCTGCATGGCTGTGTCGACCACGCCTGGCGCGAGGGAGCATATCGACAGCGTCGGATCATTCACTGCTGCTTCCGCGGCCGCGACCCGCGTGGCCATCTCCAGAGCGGCTTTGGCGGCGCAATAGGCTGACCAACCGGCAATGGCCCGTTTGGCAGCGCCGGAAGAAATATTGATGATCAGACGTTGCCTGGCATGCTCTCGCACCGAGTTCGCAAATAGCCGGGAGAGGATCATTGGCGCAGCGACATTGACCATCAGGTTATGCGCAGTATCCGCCGCACTGATTTGATCAAAGGCGCCCACCGGTGAAACGACCCCGGCATTGTTGATCAGCACCGCATTTTCGAATTGCTGATCGCCCGCGAGGACCATCGCTTCGGCAAAAGCCGGTTCTATCGCCGTTGAGTCACTCACATCCAGTTGAACGTTGAATGGCGCTGCGATGGTGGTTGGCGCCCGCGATAGCGTGATGACGTATTGTTTGGGTCCGACGCCAACACGTCGCGCAACGCCGCGCCGATGCCTTTCGTTGTACCTGTGACGATTGCCAAATTCATGGTGTTTTGTCTTCTTTAAATGCCAGCGCGGCAGAGCGTACACGCCATAACGTCATTGATGGCTGGTACGGTTTTCGGTACTGCGGCAACCCGACCGTCTAACCAAGCAATGCGTTGATGCCCGCCTGCGCAATGAGCGCGTCATCCGAAGATTTGACCCCTGATACCCCAACTGCGCCGATTGTTTCGCCATCCACCAGGATCGGAACGCCGCCTTCAAGGAACGTGATGCCCGGCATCGACAACGCCGAGGTGCGACCATTGTTGACCATATCCTCATCGCTCTTGGTCGGACGACGGCGCAACGCCGCACTGCGGGCTTTGCCCTGAGCAATTAACACACTCGACGGCGCGCAGGCATCGAGGCGAAGGAACCCGAGCAAGTGGCCACCATCATCGACGACGGCGATACATACCGCCCAATTATTCTTCCGCGCCTCGGCCTCTGCGGCGGCGAGAATTTGCTGTGTGTCCTGTAGCGTCAAGTACTGTTTGGTTTTCATGGTTGCGCCCGTATGTAAGTTGTCGGGAATTATAAACGTACTCATCGCGCGGCACTGTCGCAGGGAAACGATCTTTCGCCAACTTGCATTTCTGATATAAGCATTGACGCGGTCTTCAAGAGATAAAGGCCCGTCCACGCCCGCCAATTGGCGTTCTGCGCTTCAATTTGCCGGCATTTAAGCTAGACCAAACCCGCCAAATAGCGCTTCCTCTTTGGCTCCTCAAATCGCTCAATCGCGTAACGCAGCATCGTTCGCGGCATCTCGCGGTAATGGCGCTTCAGAAATACCTCTTCCTCGCGCTCGCTGACGCGCTTACCGACTTCTCGCAGCATCCAACCTACAGCCTTCTGTATCAAATCTTCCTCGTCCTTGAGCAATAGCTTGGCGACGCGCAAGGTCTCGCCAATATCGCCTCTCTTGATGTAGTGAAACGTCGCCAATATTGCGATCCGTCGTTCCCACATCGATTTGGATTTCGCCAGTCGCGTCAGAACTTTCTCGCGCACGACTGGCTTGTCCATGAGCCAGCCGCCAACAATATGCTCGGCTGACATATCGACAAGATCCCAGCTATTGATGAATTTCGTACTCTTTAGATACAGCTGGTAGATGCGTTTCTGTGTCTGCTCATCGCTTCGCTGAAACTGACGAACCAGCAGCATTAGCGCAATAGCGCGGGCCTCATGCCAGCCTGATTTGAGTAGCGGCAGTGCAACTTCCACACCAGCACCTTTCAGGTCGCGGACAAAGCCGCGTAGCACTGGGACCCTGATACCGAGAAACTGATCGCCCGCTGCATATTGGCCAGCGCCGGTCTTGAAAAACCGCCGTGCTAACGCTGCTGCCGAGGCGCTTCCCATTCGCGTCAGTGCCATCAGCGCATCGGCGGCGGTTGCCGCATTGGACGCTGAGGTCCGCGCAGGTGCTACTGTGCGGCGGGTTTTTCGGCTTGCTTTTGTTGCCATTCGGCCTCCAACTGTGCGCCGGTCTTGTCGTGTGGAACACGCGCCACCAGCCGGTAATAGCGCATGATGCCGACGGAACCGTTCAGCTCCGTTTTTCAATATTGATATTAGAGTGGAAAACAGGTTTTCACCTATTCTCCCTCATCAAACCATGCATGCGGTCTTCCCGCACACGGCTTTCCGATTTTCTTCACGCGAAGGCATGCGCAGAGCGCCAACCCGCGACTTTGAGAACTTTACACAGCCCGTAACGCCCATATAAGTCAGGACTCGCAAAGCGGCGTAGGCCGGTGCCTCCGTCATTCACCTTGTAGCGCTTCATCAAGTGTGTTCGCAACCGTTCTTCCGCGTGATTTCTGGCCTTACTCAACATATGGCTTGAGTTCCGGTAGTGGAAGTAGTTCGCCCAGCCTCTCCGGCTGCGGTTCACATTTCCCACGATGTCGTCCAATGCGATGTTGGTCAGTTTCCTTGCCGGCAATGCCGGCAGCTGCGCCTTGATTTTCTTTAGCGATTTGTCCGCCGGGCGCACAGTCTGGCACGGCTTTCCAGTGCTTGCTCCTCGACTCATCTGAATCGTAAAACCCAGGAAATCAAAGCTCGCTTGGGTAGCATCGACGACATGAGTCTTGGCCTCGTTGAGACGGAGGTCGAGTCGTTCCAGCACATGCCGCACCACCTCCAGCGGTTTCTCTACATCTTTTCGGCACATGACTACAAAGTCGTCTGCGTATCGCACAAGGTG
>JANMZU010000798.1:0-3335 GCA_031383585.1 Betaproteobacteria bacterium | reverse complement strand
GCTGGTGCTGATGATGCTCGCAGTGCGCGCTGAATTGCTGCTGTCGCTTCATCAAGGCGCCCCGCGCGAGTCAGTCTGGTTGCATCGCGCATAAGTTGCTGGAGGTGGTCGTTCATGCAGCCTGTCTTTCGCTTTGCAGCCGTTGAGTAGCGGTGTGTATTGTCGAGTTGGCGGTGCCTCGTTGACGTTTTCTAGGTCTTATAGTGGGGATCAAAAAGAAAATTGAAACCCGCTCAATACATTGTTTTTTTGAAGTGTCCGCCGGAGGCCTGTGCCGGGATGCCCGCCTGCTTACACCACGTGCATGCCGAATTTCTGACGTTCGCGAAATATTGAAAGCAGATGTTCAACCGCTGCCGGTCCACGAATCGTGTCGAAAGCTTGCAAGGGACTGGGACCGTCCGGCGCCAGGATGCCAATTTGCCAGGCTTGAAAGCGACCTGCGTGGCCGTTGCCGCCTTCGTGCAATTGCGTAAAATCCATGTGCCTCGGATCAGCTGCGATCCTGTTTATGGTCGCGCGGACTTCTGCTTCAGGGCCCTCAATATGCTGGCAAAACCTTGCTCCGTCGAACATCAACAGGCCGGTCAGGCTCGCCGCGACATTTTTGGCGCGGGATACGCGGATGATCTGGGCAATTTCGGTTGGCTCCGCGTTCGCACTGAATTGGCTCGTAAACATGAGTTCGAAATAAGCTGCCATAAACCTGGAGACCTCGGTTGAAATTGATGCATTATTCATCCGGAGGAACCAGATTACTATGCAAAAAGACATAGCGAACACGTCGAACAACGACTCGTCCGGGCTCCCGGTGGAAGACTTCGTGCGTCAATTTTTGGAGGTAATTTGAAAAACGACCACCCCTGCCGGGAATGTTCGCTGCGCCGCAGCAGTGCATTTATGAAGAACAGCGATGAAGAGATCGCGTTCATTCAGCAATTCAAGACGCGATCTCTGGCGCTGCCTGCAGGTGCGGTGATCATTAATGAGGGATTGCCCAGCGAAGACCTGTACACGCTTTACTCGGGCTGGGCGTTTCGGTTCAAAACCCTTTCCGACGGGCGCCGTCAGATTTTGAATTTCCTGCTGCCTGGTGATTTCGTGGGACTGCAGGAAAAGATGGCCGATGTTTCACCGCATGGCGTTGGCGCCATCACGGCGGTATCGCTCTGCCGATTTGGTCGCAGCGGGCTGTGGGAGTTGTACCGCAGCCATCCGGGGCTGGGCTATGACGTGACGTGGATCGCGGCGAATCAAAAAGATGTCATCGACGAAAATCTGTTGTCGGTCGGCCGTCGCAATGCCACCGAACGCGTCGCGACGTTGCTCGTGCAACTTTATAAGCGTGTGAAGGTGATTGGACTGGCCAACGGCTCGACCATCGACTTTCCAATCAACCAGCAACATATCGCCGATTCACTGGGCCTGTCGCTGGTGCACACCAACAAGACACTGCGCCGCCTGATGAAAATGGGGTTTCATGAAATCTCCGGTGGCAAACTGACCATGCACAACCCTGCCGCTCTCGAACGGGTCGCTGACTATTACGCGGCAGAAGAGCGCGTCAGGCCGCTTATCTGATAAGCAGCTTGAAGGCGATTGGCGGAAAGACCGCTACGCCGCGCACTGCATTACCTGCACCGGGCAGCCGGTTCTCACCACATGCGCCGTCGGCTTGGCCGTGTGCACGGCGGTATTCGAGGCACGCTGCTCGAGCATTTCGCGGTCCAGAACGGCAATGTGGCCGCGCGTATAGCGAATGACACCAGCCTGCTGCAGTTTTACCGCAACATTGGTCACACTCTCGCGGCGCACACCGAGCAAATCAGCCAGTACCTCGTGCGTCATTTCCATTTCGTCCGAGGGCAAGCGGTCCAGTGCCAACAACAAGCGCCGACACATTTGCTGCTCGACGCTGCGGTGGCGGATATAGATCGCAGTTTGCGTCATTTGTGCCATGAGCGTTTGGGTGTAATTGAACAGCATATTCAGTACTGCGCCGCCGCGATTTATTTCGGCTCGTGCGACGACCGCGCGCATCCGGTAGCTTTCGCCGCTTGACACCACCTTGATTTGCTCGGGCGCCGCGAGACCACCGGTGAACAGTGTCAGGCCGACGGCACCCTCGTTGCCCACCACGGCAATTTCGGAGGTTTCACCGCTTGATGCCACATGCAGAAGCGAGACGATCGACGTCGTAGGGAAATACATATGGGTTGGTCTGCTGGCGGATTCGCATAGCACCTGCCCCTTCGTCAGGTGGACCAGATCGAGATCCGGCCCCAGACGATCACGGTCATCGTCAAACAGCGCAGCGAGCAACTGGTTTTGCCGTAGGTTGCGGAATTGGCAGAAAGGTAGGGTCATCGCATTCTCTTCGTGTTATCCAGACTGAATCATCGACTTCCCTGCCCGTGCGGACTATCGGCAACCGCCGTTTACCGCCGTAGTCTGTCTCCTACAAATCGGCTATGGCGGAGAAACGCCATTTCGTCCTGATCTGCGCGCCCCGAACTTGTCATTGCGAACCGCTTCACGCGAGGACTGTTGCCTGTGAAAATTTAAAAAAGACAGACGCCTGACCCTATGAAACCGGGATCGCAAACGTTGAGGTGGGAAGCTATCTATTCGAGTTTCCGCAAGTCGGGAAGTATCGAAACTTTGAAAACACAAGCATCGGCGGGCTTCGTAGCGCGAAAGTGCTCCGAGATGCCCGCCAATGCTGGAGTTTTTGTTATTTCTTTGGCGGCGGAGCGCTTTGCGCTGGTTTTTGCGACGCCTTGGGCGACAGTGTCGAGTGGTCGTTTGCCTGTCCAGGCAGCGGCATGGCGTTCGCCTGCTGAGCTTTGCTGACATCGGATTTGACTACGGAAGTGGTGCCCGGCGTTTCCCTGGCTGGACCGCCAGCGGGCACATCCAGCACCTGGGCGCGCGGGTCGGCTACCACCGTTGAGCCGACCGGGGCATTTGCATTCGGCACGGAAACGACGTTGTCCGAGCAGCCAGCCACCACTAGCACCGCAAACGTGGCGGCCAGTGCGACGGCGTATTGCGTTTTCTTGTTGGCCAGCGCGTCGCGGTCTCTACCGCGATGGGCAATCTTTATTTTCATGGTGCCCAGCAGCCGGTGCAGGCTGTGCATCCCGTGCCAGCGGTACCCGCGCCATGGGAAGTGCGCCCGGCGGCAAGCATCGTTTCCCATGCACCACACTTTGCCTGATTGGAATACGCGATGACCAACAAGAAAACGCAATACGCCGTCGCACTGGCCGCCACGTTTGCGGTGCTAGTGGTGGCTGGCTGCTCGGACAACGTCGTTTCCGTGCCGAATGCAA
>JANMZU010000794.1:0-7073 GCA_031383585.1 Betaproteobacteria bacterium | reverse complement strand
CTCCGCTTTCAACAAAACCGTTTGGAATAAAGTCAGTCGACTGCTTCAGTCTCAGCTTCATCGCACGTCAAACCCTACACCTTACTCACGCCGGCTGTGAACGCATTTAGTCTGCACAACATTCCCGCAATTCGAAACCATGCACGTTTCAGGAATACTAGAGAATTCGAATCTTGTACTACCGGTTTCGGCCATAACCGGAAGTCCGTGAGTCCCTCTCGCTTTTCTCGTAAGCAGTCATAGAAATTATCAGAAATGGGCATATTGCTTATCTTTGCGATTGGACTGGCGCTCGCAGCATTTTGGTTGTACTCGTTGGTGAAATACTCGCCTGACAAATGGCACCAAGTCGACGCTTTGGTGACACGAGCAACCGCGAAACCGCACGGCAACCAATATTGGCTCAATTACACGCCACACGTCGCTTACAAATTCGTGGTGGATAGCGAGACCTAAAATGGCGAAACCTACGCTTTTTCAAGCGAGGAAGATGCCGGCGCCCTTGAAGCCACGACTGAAGCGCTAAATCAACAATTTGAGGTCGGAACCGCAGTACGAGTTTGGTACCAGGCTGGCAATCCTTCTGTCTCCTGCAATAAACTCAACTCGCAATACTCCAGAAGCCACATGAAAGTCCTCGTCGCTGCAGGGAGAAATCTGCTGTTGCCCGTTAGCATTCACGAAAATGCAGAGTCGTCTCGCGAGCCACTCCAACAGACTGTGAAACATGGCCGACGCAAGTGTCGTCAAGCCGCTACACTTATCGCTGTAACACCAAACCGCCGCACACACCGACAGCGCTCAACATAAAACCGACAAAGCGAGGGAGCATGAAGAAAGTCGCCGCTGCAATCCTGAGTCTTCTCTTCTACTTTACGACCTCTATCTATGCGCAACCAGGTGAATTGAAGACCCTCAATGACGAGGTGACATCACTCATAGAAAAGCGCCAGTACGATCGTGCAGCGACCTCGGCAAAGCAAGCGTTGGACATGGCCGAAATGGCGGGTTTGCCAGATAGTCCAGACCTCGCGACCAGCCTGCACAATGCGGCTGAGTTGCACCGAATTTACGGCAAGTTCGCTCTCGCCGAGCCGCTCTTCAAACGTGCACTGGCCAGCCGCGAAAAAACACTTGGCCCGGATCATCCCGATGTTGCGCAAAGCCTTAACGGCCTAGGGCAGCTAAACCTGGCGCTGGAACGCTACACAGCAGCAGAATCGCAGCTTCGGCGCGCGCTAGTCATTCGCGAAAAAGTGCTCGGCCCAACCCATCCCGATGTCGCCCGTAGCCTGCTCAGCATTGCAAACTTTCATGTCGTCAAAGCACAGTTCCCGGAAACCGGGCCGCTTTACCAGCGCGCCTTGGCGATCTATGAAATGGCAAGGGGAGCTGACCACCCGGACGTCGCCTCGGCGTTGGTGGGCGTAGCCGTGTTTCAGTTGACTCAAGGCCAGCATGCCCAAGCTGAACTCGTCTTAAAACGTGCGTTGGAGATCAACGAGAAAGCGCTAGGCCCGGACCATCCCGATGTTGGGAGTGTTTTGGGCGGGTTTGGGGTGCTCTATTACGTGCAAAACAAATTTGCCAACGCCGAGGCGCTGTTCAAGCGCGCGCTGGCCATATTCGAAAAATCATATGGCCCTGAATACCTCGACGCGACTGGTTATATGGTGTTGTTGGCGCAAGGCTATCAGCGTGGCGGCCAGCTTCCACTCGCGGAACTGTATTACAAGCGTGCATTGGCGATTCAGGAAAAGACGGTTGGCCCGGACAGCACGAGTGTGTCGCAAAGCCTGCTGGGGTTAGCCTCGCTCTATATGGCTAAGGGCGATTTTCCTCAAGCCGAACGACTATTCGAGCGTGTTTTGCCGAGCGCGGAAAAACTGCTAGGGCCTGACCATTTAACAGTCGGCACAATCGCAAATAGCTATGCCGAGCTGTATCGTCAGCAGGGAAAATTCGTCGCTGCGGAATCGTTTTACGCGCGCGCGCTGTCGATTTACGAAAAGACATTTGGCCCCAAACACCCCGCAATCGCGTCAATCCTGCTCAACCTTGCAGCGGTCGAGACGTCGCTGGGTTCTTTCGCCTTGTCCGAGACCCACATCAAGCGCGCAATGACAATCAATGAGGGGGCGCTTGGCCCCCAACATAGCGAGGTCGCGCGCAGTGCAAACGAACTGGCTGAGCTGTATCGCATTCAGGGCAGGTACGCGCAGGCGGAGCAGCACTACAAGCGCGCGGTGGCGATTTCGGAGAAATCAAGCGGTCGCGAAAGCCGCGAAGTCGCGATTATTCTGAACAATCTCGGCTTGCTCTACTCTGAGCAGGGTCGCTATGCCGAAGCGGAGCCACTTTATAAGCGCTCGCTGGCGATCACCGAAAAAGCGCAAGGCCCAGATCACCCTGAAGTGGCTGCCCGCTTGAACAACCTCGCACAACTTTATGCGGCCCGCCGTCAGTTCACGCTTGCCGAAGCGTTGCACAAACGTGCGCTGGCGATTGTAGAAAAGACACTTGGCCCTGACCACATCAATCTTGCCAAAAGCCTGAGTAACATCGCGCTGATCGAGATCGAGCAAGGCAATTTTCGACAAGCTGTAGAGGCACTGAGTCGTTCACACGCTATCCTGGAAAAAGCGTTGGGACCGGCGCACGCGGAAGTGGGCCAGATTTTGAACAATCTAGGCGGCGTCTACTTTCAAATGAAAGACTACGCGCAGGCCGAAATCTACCTTTCTCGCGCGCTGGCCATTCGTGAAAAGGCGTTGGGTGCCGATCATGCCGAAGTGGCGACCAGCATCATCAACCTCGCCGGGGTCTACCGAAATCAGGGCAAAATTGCCGAGGCCGAATCAGGCTACAAGCGGTCGCTGGCCATCTACGAACAGGCACTCGGGCCGAATCACCCGAATGTCGTCAAAGCCCTGGGCATGCTGTTAGTACTGAGCATCGAGCTGAAGAATAAGGCAGACGTCATCGCCTATTCACGGCGCGCCTTCCAGGCGATTCGCCAGCGTTTTTCGATTAACGCGGGAACCGGTGCGGGTGCGCAATCTGAGCAAAAATCCATGCGCGGCACCATCGCGGCTCTCATCCTGCTACTTCGCGTTGAGCGTGATGCCGGTTCGACTGAAGAATCCTTTGATGCGTTTCAACTTGCGCAAGGATCGAGCGTCGGACAAAGTGTGGCGCAAATGGCGGTGCGCTTTGCGGCGCAAGGTGGCGAATTGGCAAAGGTCATTCGCGAACGGCAAGACGGTGAAGTGAAACTCGCAGCGACCGACAAGGCACTCCTTGACGCGGTAAGCCAGGCACCCGCCAAGCGCGACAACGCCCGGATCGCCAAACTACGCCAGGAAGTCGACACGCTGGAAACTGCGCTGATCGAGCAGACCCGCACCATCTCCAGCCGCTTTCCTGAATATGATGCGCTGGTCAGTCCGGCGCCGATTGCCGTTGCGGAATTACAAAAGCTGCTAAAGCCCGATGAGGCGATGGTGACTTATCTCACGGATGACACCGTGGGAACGTTTGCCTGGGTATTGCGAGCTGACAGTATCGATTTCCAACGGCTCAAGATCACGAGCAAACAACTTGCGTCGCAGGTTTCACTGTTGCGGTCCCAGCTCGACCCGATGCAGAACCAAACGGTGAATGCATTCGACGCGAAGGCCGCCAACGCGCTTTACGAGAAAGTCTTCGCGCCCCTCGAAGCCAGTCTGTCCGGTGCACGCCACATCATTCTGGTGCCCGACGGTGCCTTGCAAAGCCTGCCGTTCTCGGTATTGGTGGACAAGATCGACGCCGACGCAAAGTCCAACACGTGGCTCGCCGACCGCTTTGCCTTCTCGACCATTCCCTCTGTCGCCGCATTGCGTGCCCTGCGCACTTTCAACCGCACCGCGCTGGGGGACATTCCTTTTGTTGGCTTTGGTAATCCGGTGCTTGGTGGTCAGCCCGGAGAACGGCGCGGTCTGGTAGCCCGATCAATATTCGGCGCCGACGCAAGCAGCAGCACAGCACAAGGCCCGATCTGCATGGCCGATGTCAACGCCATCCGGCAAGCCGACCCATTACCCGAAACGGCGGACGAGTTACGTGCGCTGGCAAAGACACTCTCGGCACCGGCGACCGCACTGTATTTGCAAGACCGCGCAACTGAAACGGCCGTCAAGCAAATGGATCTCTCCCGACATCGGATTATTGCCTTCGCCACACACGGTGTGATGGCGGGCGAGATGAGCGGCATGGTGGAGCCTGGCCTGATCCTCACGCCACCGAAAGAGGGGACGGTACTCGACGATGGCTATCTGACCGCCTCCGAGGTCGCGCAACTGAAACTGAGTGCAGATTGGGTGTTGTTGTCGGCATGCAATACCGCTGCACCGGACGGCACGGTAGGCGCCGAAGGACTTTCAGGATTGGCCAAGGCATTCTTCTACGCCGGTGCGCGTTCCTTGCTGGTGTCGAACTGGTATGTCGAGTCGGAGTCCGCCGTGCTGATAACCACCGAGATGCTGAAGTCTTATGCGGCGGATACCAAACTCGGCAAAGCGGAAGCACTGCGGGTGTCGATGCAAAGGCTGCGCAGCAATCCCAAGTTCACGCATCCGCTTTACTGGGCACCGTTTACGGTGGTCGGTGAGGGTGGGACCAGGTTGGCAGCGCAATAGATGAATAGCGCGGTTCCAGTAGCGAATCAAGCTCGCCGCTGACAAATACGTTTGCAGGCACATCGATTTTCTTCACCGCAGGCTCACTCTTGCCGCACGCACTTTTATCCATGGCGGACCGGCGAACGCCTGCTCATTGATCGCCGGCGTGACGGTCGAGCCAACGCTGCCGCCAAGTTCAATCTCGCCGCGGTTAACGCGCACGTAGGTGCCCGCTGGCTGCATGCTGCGTAGCCTTCGTATTTTGGCAACGATTTCAATATCGGTACCGCGAATGCCGATGGTCGCCGTCGGTGTTTTAATTGCCACGTTTTGTGGGCGCACTTTACCCACATCACCGGTCACATAGCGAATGGCACCTAATGTCAGATTGATCGCGTGCTTTAGTTTGTCCGGCGCCCCGGTATTGACGATCTCGCTGGGTATAGGAATTTCAAACACCCTTTTTCAAGAATCACCAAAGTATCCGATGCCGCACGAGTGGTCAAACGTGCGCCCAGCCGCTTAATGCGCGCCGTTTTCTCAAGATCGCCCGACGCAAAGCGACTGTCTGTGACAGCATCCACACGTTTTCACGCTCGCAGTCCGAGCACCTTCCCCAGCCCTTTCAAAAAACCAGTCAGAATTTGCCCTTCATGCCATCTGAAACAGATTAACTCGCACGGTTGGTGCGTGCGGTGGCGGCTGCGCGGCCAGTCATAGATGGGGGCAGGAAGCGGACGATGGCGGCGGGTTCCTCAATGGCCGCGATGAGCTCCCGTTGCCCACCTCAGTGCGCAGCGATTTATGTCGATAACGACCATGGATTTCACGAGCCATTGATGTTCATTTGAGCGACCGCTTAGCCTCTATTGAATGACCGGTCTAGAGTCACTGCTACGTCAACTATGGGTCGGTAGCGTTAGTTCGCGCTTCCAAATAGCAGCCATAGCACGGCCGCGGGACTGAAAAGCCAAACGAGCGGGGGATGATGGGCGGAGGCACACTTTCAGACGAAGCAATTGACTGACTTAATTCGAGCCGTGAAGGTCGAAGTCGAATTGTGTGGCTCCTTCGACTGACTTTATTCCAAATGTCAGGTTTCCTGACCGACCCTATTACTGTCCGACTGACTTTATTGCTGCGCTCACAGGCGCAGATCACTTCAGGCAAGTCGCCAATTTTACGGGCACGCCGACAGTGGAATTTCGTGGCCTACAGCGCGCATTGGTCGCACAAAAACTGAAACACCAGGATTGACGAGCATCGCAGACCAAAAAGTCTTCGAACGCCGCACCAATGCTGGTGTTTCGATTTTTGTTGCGAACTTAGGCTGCGAGTCGAATCGGAATCCGCTTCTCTTCGACGGCGTGGCATGCCACCTGCCCACCGTCTGGGTGTTCTATTAAGATCGGGCGCTCAACCTTGCAACGCTCATAGGCGTGCGGGCAACGCGGATGGAACGCGCAGCCGGTCGGCGGGTCGAGCGGATTGGGCACTTCACCGGCAACTGGCGTGCGTTGCTTGCCAGTCATTTTCAGGTCGGGAATGGCTGACTGCAGCATCTGCGTGTACGGATGCAGCGGGCGCTGGAAAATGCGCTTGGTCTCAGCCACTTCCACCAACCTGCCGAGATACATCACGCCGACGCGCGTCGAGATGTGCGAAACCACGGCAAGGTTGTGCGAGATGAAAAGATAGGTCAGGCCGAATTCGCGCTGCAAGTCCTTCATCAAATTCAGGATCTGCGCTTGAACGGAAACGTCCAATGCCGAGGTTGGCTCGTCGCAAACCAGAAATTCAGGGTTCGACGAAAGGGCACGCGCAATCGATATGCGCTGGCGTTGACCGCCGGAGAATTCGTGGGGGAATTTCTCTGCATCGAGCGGCGACAGGCCGACCTGTGTCAGCAACTCATCGACGCGTTTTTTCAATGCAACCGGATCGGCAATCAGATTGTGCGATTGAATCGGTTCGGCGACGATCTTGCCGACGCGCCAGCGCGGATTGAGGCTGGCATATGGATCCTGGAAAATCATTTGAAAGCGCTTACGCAGGTTCTGCAGCTCGGTGCCATGCGCCTTGGCCATATCCACGCCGTCAAAAATGACTTCGCCGCGTGAAGGCTTGTATAGCCCACAAATCACTCTGGCCATCGTCGACTTGCCGCAGCCGGATTCGCCGACCAAAGACAAGGTTTCACCGCGATTGATGGTGAAGCTGATGCCATCGACGGCTTTCAAAATCTGCTCTGGCTGGCCTTCGATCATCCGGTTCAACCATGGCTTGGAGACGTCGAATTCGCGCTGCAAGTCCTTCATCAAATTCAGGATCTGCGCTTGAACGGAAACGTCCAATGCCGAGGTTGGCTCGTCGCAAACCAGAAATTCAGGGTTCGACGAAAGGGCACGCGCA
>JANMZU010000086.1:0-2671 GCA_031383585.1 Betaproteobacteria bacterium | reverse complement strand
CCAACATTAGGTCTCGCAACAACGCCGCCTTCTCATGCCAACAATCATCCCCACTCTTTACACTTGGCTCGGTGGCATCGATGCCCTCGAACGTTTGACCACCCGCTTCTATGAGCGCGTGCCGTGCAATCCCACGCTCGCACCGGTGTTCACGCATTGATGCCCATCGGCCATTGAGCAAACTGCCTACCATCATCGATATCGCCACGAGACTTCATGCAAAGATACTGCGGACGCAATCAGCCGTATCCGCGGCCGGTATTAGCGACCGAACAGGTTGTTCGGGTAGCGGATGCAGATTTCGCGTTCGCCCAAAAACCGGTGCGGTCAGTCAGCTTGGGTTGCGTCGCCGAGCCTTACACCGTCGATGTGGTGCAAGTCCGGGCAATACCTCGCGCAGCTGAACACGCGCCGCGATGTGAAGAACCAGCATTGGCGGGGCCTGCAGGCCATTTGTGCGTTGTGAGGCCCGCCAAATGGCGACCTGCACTTTCGATTGCAGAGCAAGTTACTTCAACAGCTTCGCCAGTTTTGGCCATGCCTGCATCGCTGCCGCATAGCCAGCTGCATGTAATTGTTCGTGCGAATTTTCCCCACCGATCAACTGGTGCAGATTCATGCGGATAGCCACGTCGGCGCGATTTATCTGCTCGTTGATCAGCGCATTCGCCATAATCTGCATGGTCTGAAAGCCAACCCCACTAAACCCCTTGACGGCTTCTTCGGCTGGTCGAAATGCGACATCCACGCCGATGACGATATCCGCACCCATTTCACGCACGGCGATGACCGGTACGGGTTCGGTCAAGCCGCCATCGACCAGACTGCGTCCGTCGATTTTCACGGGTTCAAACATCACGGGAATACTGCACGACGCGCTCACCGCCGCTCCTGCAGAGCCGCGCCGCAGCACGATGCGCTCACCAGTTGCGATGTCGGTGGCGATCGCACCGAAGGGGATCGGCAATTGCTCAAGCCGTCGATTGCCCAGAGAGGCGTCGATCAATGACCGCAACTTGGTGTGTCGTAGCAGCCCTTTGCCCGACCACGAAATAGCCATCAACCCGGGCCATTCGATCTGGCGCGCGACCTCGTGGATTTCTTCATACGGCATCTTGGCGGCGGCCAGGACGCCAATGATGGAGCCCGCACTTGTGCCGGCAATGAACTGGAACCGCAGTCCCATTTCGGTCAGCGCTTTCACCACGCCCACGTGTGCCATACCGTGGAGCGACCCACCACCGAAGGCAATGCCCACCCGGCGGCCAGGGCTAGCGGGCTTTGCGGATTCTTTCCCAACGCCCGCAACAGATGCCGAAGCTGACGCTGACAATGCGAGTGCCGGGATGCAGCTGATCGCACCTAGAAATGATCTGCGCTGCATGTAATTGTCTGCCTGGAAGAATAACGCGATGTTGGCGTGCGTCCATCATACGCACGTTGAATGCGGCGGGATCGCCGGGGACAGTGCCCTATTGTCGTTGACCGCCCCGGTCGCCCCAAAGCCGTTGGTGGCCTTGTTGTTTGTTGCGAATTTCACAAAGATACTTGCCCAGAGACTAGCACTGGCGCTTAACCGACATCCTGGCGGATGCCGGCAGACTATTTATTTACCGGATTTTGCCTGTTTGAGGCTGACTTCGATATTAACCGGTTGCGCCGAGCGGTTGCTCCACATCCAGCCGTAGTCCTGATCTATTGACGCGACCAACGTTCCGTCGGCGCTCGCGACACTCTTGCGATTTTCCGGATAGGTCACATCCTTGCCGACGTGGTAGTGAATATTAAAGTCGGTAGGAGCGTTACCCTTAAATTGCCAGGCCACGTTGTCCCCTTTCGCCTGCTTGCCGCAGACTTCGAGGAACTTTTTCGGAGCGATGCTCGCCTTGTGCGAGAACGCTGCGTCATTCCATTTGATATCGACAATATCGGCATGGGCTAGTGCCGGAATCGCCAGCGTCAGCAGCAGTGCAATAACTCTCATTTGGCCATCTCGATCTCGCTGACGGCATAACCGGCGGCAGCTTTCTCGGCCTTGAACTTGACCTTGTCACCTACTTTGACTTTATCGAGCAGCGCAACATCCTTGACCTGAAACACCATGGTCATGGCGGGCATCTCCAGGCTCTTAATTTCGCCGTGCTTGAGCGTGATCTTCTTCGCGTCTTTGTCGATCTTGCGAACTTCGCCATCCGACATGCTGGCCGCGTCGCTCGCGGTTTTAGCGGCTGCGGGCGTGGTGGCGTGGTCGGTGTGAGCGCCTTTGTGATCGCTGGATGCCCAAGAAGTGGACGTAGCCAATGGCGACAGTAGTGCGGCGGATACGATGGCAATGAGCTTCAGTGATTTCATTTGATTTCTCCTTCGATTAAGAAACGAAACTGCTTTTTCGGTGCCGCTACTGCAATCGCCAAGTTTTATGGCGGCCCACGTACCGGTGTGTTGCCAGCAATCGTAGCTCATGAACGATCGAGGCAGCGATGTGGCTGACAAGCGCGACAGCGATTGATATCGTCACGCATACAGCGCTGTAATCGCATTTTTCGCAACACAGCAGCGGCCAGAAGGCGATCAGTAAAAACAGGTAAAGCATGGCGACCTCCCGTGAACATCTGCGATTCTATAGATGACTCGGGTGCTACTTGGCGGCCACCGTTATTTTTCCAACCAT
>JANMZU010000755.1:0-9094 GCA_031383585.1 Betaproteobacteria bacterium | reverse complement strand
GAAAAATTCTTCGCCGAGGCGAGATTGTCTTCGTCCATCAACCACGCAGCGGTGCGCTGGTCTACGTGGTGTATTTGCGCGGTGGGGGTGGACGCGAAAAATGCGTCGTCGACCAAAAGCAAAATAGCCTTTGCTGTAACGCCGACGTACGGGTCGAGCGCTTTTTCCAGCATCGAGTGGCCAAATAAATGAAAGCGCATGCGCGCAATCACCTCGGCGCGGCGTTCGACGAATAGCGCCTTCCATTCGAAGCGCCGCACGAGCTCCAGCAGCGACTGGTCACTGCTCGCCACGATGATGCCGCCCTCATCGAACAGCGTCAGCACGTCGCGCGGGACGGAGCGCTCGCGGGCTTCGTGCATGCCGCGCGCATCGAGGAAGCGCGAATGCATTTCGCTAATCGCACTTTTTGCTTCGGGAAAGGCGATCCATGACATCGCATTGAAGAAGTCGTGCCAGTTGGCGCGCGTGGCGATTTCGCCTGTTTCGGCGATGCGCGTTTCGTAGTGGGCAGTGGCCGACAGATCTTCATTGGCGACATATCGTATTTGCCGACCACGAAAATTTTTGATGCCCGCCGCAAGCGTATTGAGTCTGGCGATGTCGGGCCACTCGGCATCTTCGATCACACGTGCGAGCGGTTCACCTATCGAATCAAACGGCGCCGTTAAGAACTGCTGTCTGGCACCCGCCCAATCCATCGCTAATGCGGCGCAACCATTCGCCACTGCATGGGCTCGCCCGCGCGCAGGGGCACCAGTGAAGAGTCCAGAAACGCGACCTCGTCGGGCACGACCCAAGCCTCTTTCCGCAGCGTAATGCGTCCACTATTTCGCGCCAGTCCGTAAAAATCCGGTCCGTGGAAACTGGCGAAGGCTTCAAGCCTGGCGAGTGCTGCCACGCTGTCGAACGCTTCGGCGTAGAGCTCTAACGCATGCGGGGCGGTGTAACAGCCCGCGGCACAGCAGCCTGCTTCTTTCATATTCTTGGGGTGCGGCGCGCTGTCGGTACCGAGGAAAAACTTTGGATTGCCGCTCGTGGCCGCCTTAAGCAGCGCCAAGCGATGCTCCTCCCGTTTCAATACTGGAAGACAGTAAAAATGTGGACGCAGCCCGCCCTTGAAAATGGCATTGCGGCTGTAAAGCAAATGTTGGGGGGTTACGGTCGCGGCCACGTTGTCGCCTGCGGCCAGGACAAAATTTGCGGCGTTGGCGGTGGTGATATGTTCGAGAACAATCTTCAGCTTCGGAAAGCGCAACACCAGTGGGACCAAGTGCTTCTCGATGAAAACCGCCTCGCGCGCAAAAATATCCACTTCGGCATCCACCACTTCGCCGTGCAGCAGCAAAGGTAGTCCAGCGCTTTGCATCGCCTCAAACGTAGCGTCGCATTTGCCAATATCGGTCACACCGAAATCGGAATTGGTGGTGGCGCCGGCCGGATAATATTTGACCGCTTTGACGAAGCCGCTGGCTTTCGCGGCACTGATGTCATCGGGCGATGTGTTGTCAGTCAGGTAGAGCGTCATCAGCGGCTCAAAATCGGACCCGGCGGGACGGGCAGAAAGAATTCGCTCCCGATAAGCGCGCGCGTCATCGACGGTGCGCACCGGCGGCTTCAAATTCGGCATGATGATGGCGCGGGCAAATTGGCGCGCGGTTGCGGGTAAAACCGCCTTTAACGCCTCGCCGTCTCGCACATGCAGGTGCCAGTCGTCGGGGCGGGTGATGGTTAGCTCATTCATGCCATTTATTATATCCGGCTACTTTGTGGCGCCCTTTAACGTTAACGCCAAGTCGTAGACCTTGTTCTTCTTTTCGCCAGTGATCTTCACCGCCATTGCCACCGCCTGTTTCAACGGCAATTCTTCGAGAAAAATAGTCAAAGTCCGCTCCAACGCTTGATCTTCAGCCGTTTTTCCTTCAAGAGGCTCGCCAATGCTGGCGTTTGCCAGAATTACGACGAACTCGCCACGAATATTGTTGTGGTCAGCGGCGAGCCAGGCCAAGGCATCGCCCAATTTCACGCGATGAATGTTCTCGAACTTCTTGGTGATTTCACGAGCAAGAACGATCTCGCGTTCATCGCCAAATACTTCCTGCAATGCCGCAACCATCTCGACGATGCGATGCGGTGTCTCGTAGAACACCAGTGCATGGGTGCAGGATTTCCAGCTCTCAAGCGCTCGTTTCCTGTCGCCGGCGCCCGAAGGCAAGAAGCCAGCGAAGGTGAAGCCGTGCTCTCCCTCGCCGCTAGCCGAAAGGGCTGCAATCACTGCCGACGCGCCTGGCACAGGAATGACGGTGAAGCCTGCCAGGCGAACAGCGTTAACCACCACGGCGCCAGGATCAGACACAGCCGGCGTGCCGGCATCGGTGACCAGTGCGACCGAGTCACCTTGACGCAGTAGATTCACAATGCCGTCGGCGGCATTGCGCTCGTTGTGCTCGTGTACGGCTATCACACGAGTCTTGATGCCGAAGTGATTGAGCAGGACGCGCGACACCCGCGTGTCCTCGGCGGCAATGACACTGGCGGACTTCAGGACTTCGATCGCGCGCAGCGTGATGTCGCCGAGATTCCCGATCGGCGTGGCCACCACATATAATGCATTTTCCAGCGCAAGCTTAGTATCGGACATCACAAATTTTTCACTCCATTCGCGTTATGCGAACATTACCAGCCTTTGACGGTTGCACACTCGGCAAATTTTTGGCGATCCTGCTAGCCATTTCGGTGTCGGCATGCTCGACGCCAGCGAGGCCACCTGCGCCCATTGTCGAGCCAGTGAAACCGGTAACTGCGCCACCGGCGAAACCTGTCCAGGAAGACGCGGCCGTTATTGTCAGCAAACTGGTGGTAGATGAACCCAAGCATGAGCTTCTGGCAATACAAGCTGCGCCAGCGTCAAAAGAGCCGGAGAAGCTCATCCCGCATATCGCTTTGCTGGTGCCGCTTGCCTCAAAAGCCCTCGGTAAAGTCGCGGATGCACTAAGACTTGGCTTCCTGGCCGGTGCCGAAGCTGATGGAAAAAACGCCGCTACTTATCGCATTTACACATCCGAAGACGAAGGCGCCTCGTTGGCGGCGCAGTACCGCAAAGCGGTCGCGGATGGCGCGTCAGCGATTATTGGCGGCCTCACGCGAGACGGCGCCAACACGATGACGCGTGAATCGCGCCTGCTCCCCACGTTGGCGCTAAATGCGCCGGCGATCGCAAGTGAAGCTGAACTCCCGGATCGGTTTTTCTTCATTTCGCTGAGTCTGGACGTGGAAGCGAGACTGGTTGCGCGCATGGCATTTACCGAGGGGCTGCGAAACCTCGCCATGGTGGTGGCAAACAATCCGCTGGACAAACGCGTGCAAGAGAGCTTTGAGCAGGAATGGTTGCGGCAGGGCGGCACCGTCGCGGCGCGCATTTTGTTTGGCACTGACCCGGGCGACGCCAACCGCGTTGTCAGCGCGATGGAAAGGCTAAACGAGAAGGCGGCCACGAAGGCGGATGCCGTTTTCCTCGCGGCTGACCCAGTCCCTGGGCGCTTCGTCCGCCCTTACCTGCCCAACGGTATGCCGGTGTTCGCGACGTCCCATAGCGTTGACCCTCGCGCTGAAGCTGTTGCCAATCTTGACCTGGAAAATGTCCGCTTTCTGGAGATGCCCTGGTTCGTCGAACTCGATCATCCCGCAGTGATGGCATATACCAAACCGCAACTGGCAATGCCGATTGAATTCGAGCGCATTTACGCGCTTGGTATTGATGCATGGCGCCTAGGCCAGCTGGTTGCCGGTGTTGAGGGCGGGCGCAGCGCGTCGCAAATCGATGGGGTAACCGGTCGAATCACACTCGATGGTCGCCAGTTCACAAGAGCGCTTACTTCAGTGGAAGTACGCGACGGCCGCGCGCAGCTATTTCGCCCGGCCGAATGACGCTGGCGCAAATCTTCAGCCCACGGAAAAGCGGCGATGACGCCGAACGAATTGCCGAACGTTATTTGACGCAGCAAGGGCTCAAATTGCTTTTTCGAAATTATCACTCTCGATATGGCGAAATTGATCTGATCATGCAGCAAGCAGAGGCACTGGTGTTTGTTGAAGTGAAGCTGCGCAAAACGGCATCGGGCAAAGTGAATTTTGGTGGCGGGCTGGCGAGCATCACACCGTCAAAACAGGCCAAAATCATTGCGACCGCACAGCATTACCTATCGAGCCTCAAGCATCCGCCGCCCTGCCGGTTTGATGTGGTGGTGTTGAACGGCTTGATTTTGAGCGATGTCGAATGGCTTCCCAACGCGTTTGAAGCGTAAAATTTATCCATGATAAACATCGAAAATCGTATCACCCGGCATTTTCAGGACAGCGTTGAAACCAAGCAGCGTGTAGCGGTCGCGCTAACACCGCGCATCGCGGCGGCTTCGCACCTGATGGTCAACAGCCTGAAAAGTGGCGGCAAAATTCTCGCCTGTGGTAACGGCGGTTCGGCCGCCGATTCGCAGCACTTTGCGGCAGAGCTGATTGGCCGCTTCGAGCGGGAGCGCGCGGAGCTTGCCGCCATCGCGCTGACGACGGACAGCTCAATACTCACTGCGGTAGCCAACGATTATTCGTTCGATGAGATCTTTTCAAAGCAGGTGCGCGGACTGGGCAAGCCCGGTGACATACTGTTCGCCATCTCGACCAGCGGTAACTCGAAAAACGTCGTCGCCGCCATTGAGGCGGCCCATCTGAAGGACATGCGCGTCGTCGGCATGACCGGCCGCAACGGTGGCAAAATCGCCGACCTGATGACAAGCGGTGATGTGCTCCTCAACGTGGACTCACAGGTAACCACACGTATTCAGGAAGTGCATTTGCTCACGCTGCATTGCCTCTGCGATGCCATCGATAACCTTATGTTTGGAGAACTTTAATGCGCAGACAACCCGGCTTTTTTCTTGTACTGATGATGTCGGCAGCGACAATGCTGCTGCAGGGTTGCATCCCGCTGGCGGCGACTGGCATCGGCGCCGCCGCATTGATGGTCGACGACCGCCGTTCGACCGGTGTGTATGTCGAGGACGAGAACATTGAATGGAAGGCGCGCGGTCGTTTAGTCGAGCGCTTTAAGGATACGCATGTCAATGTCACCAGCTTCAACCAGACGGTACTGCTCACCGGCGAGGTTCCGAGCGAGCAGGTGAAGATGGAAGTGGCGGATGCGATACGCAACATTGCCAGCGTAAAGAGTGTTGTCAACGAGCTGGTGATTGGTGGCAGCACGGCTTATACGGCGCGCGCCAACGATACCTTCATTACCACCAATGTCAAAACGCGCTTTATCAACAACGGCAAGTTCTCGATCAATCACGTCAAGGTGGTCACCGAATCCGGGACCGCATTCTTGATGGGTATCGTGACCCGTGACGAGGCTGAGGCCGCCACCGATCTGGCGCGCACGACCGCAGGTGTATCGCGAGTGGTCAAGGTATTTGAGTACATCGAAACCACCGGGAAGCGCTAGTAGCATGGCCGACCCACGTGATCAATTTGTCATGCAGGAGATCGCTGCAAGCATGCAGCAGGGCGATCTCGCCGGTGCACGCCTTAAATGCGAAGCGTTTCTAAACGCTGTTCGTGATGCGGCCCGTCAATCATCGATACGGACCTGGCTCGGTCTGATCGAGCAGCGCAGCGGCAGCCTGCATGCCGCACTTGGCCAGTATGAGCTTGCGCGCCAGTCGGACAAACGCAATCCGCATCTCCTGATGCAATTGGGACTGACGCATTTTGAAATGGGTAATTGGGAAAAGGCTGAACCGTTGTATCGGGAGGCTATCCGGCTGGAGCCGCGCTTTCCGCTCGCGCACTACAACCTCGGTGTATTACTGCAACAAAAGCGCGAGTTTCCCGCAGCCAGACGCGCCTTCGAAGCGGCGCTTACACATCAGCCGCGTTTTCCAGAGGCGCTTAACAACCTCGGAAATGTGCTTCTGGAATTGCGCGATTTTGCAAACGCTGAAGACTGCTATCGGCAGGCTATCGCGCTTCACAATGCATTTTCCTATGCGCATCATGGATTGGGCTTGTTGCTGATGCGTCAAATGCGTCACGCTGAAGCGCAGCAAAGTTTACGCACGGCGGTTTTACACAATCCGGCATTTCTCGATGCCTGGCTTGATCTTGCAGAGTGCCAGGCGCAATCGGGCGATGTCGAGGCCGCCAAGACTTCGATAGCAACAGTACTGGCCCGCGACCCACAACATGCCGTCGCGCGTTTTCGCCGCGCCATGTATGCCGGTGAAGCAGCGCCGGAATCCGCGCCTGCCGAATTGGTGGAGCGGCTTTATGCGGGTATGGCTGCGACGTTCGACGAGCACTTGGTGAATCGCCTGGGCTATCAAATTCCATCGCAGCTGGCCGATGCCATCAAACCCTGGGCGGAAAAATTTGTGTCGCTGCGATCCAAGAAGCCGTTTGTCTTGGACCTAGGCTGTGGCACCGGCTTGTTTGGTGCGCAGATCAGATCCACAGCCAGACGACTGATAGGGGTTGATTTATCGGCGCCTATGCTTGAAGCGGCGCGCGCGCGCGGCCTTTACGATGAGCTGGTTGCGAGCGATCTCGTTGCCTATTTGAAAACCGCCGATGAGCCTGTTGACTTGATCGCGGCGACGGACGTGCTGATTTATCTGGGCAATCTGGCTCCGTTGTTTGCGGCTGTCGCTTCGCGTCTAGCGACGGGCGGTGTATTTGCGTTTTCGACCGAGACGCCAGATGACCTCATTGAGGGGTTGTCATTGCAACCAAACGGTCGCTATGCACACTCCGTGCGATACATCGAGCACCTGGCCGCCACTAGCGGGTTGCGGGTGATCGGACGCGACGCTTCTATCATCCGCACCGAAAGTGCGGTGGCGGTGAAGGGGTTTTTGTTCATTATCGAAAAGCCGGAAACGAACACCGCCTGAGATTAATCAGCCCGCGCGCTTTTTGAGATAGCGCATCAGCGAACCCACCAGCGGCAACTGTTCATATAGTTCGCCCGCCGCATCCCAGTAGTCGCGGTGATATTGCACACGTCCGTCGGCGGCAAACCGAATATGCGAGGTGCCGTGTATGCGCCGGTCGAGTTGCGGTTTGAGCGTCTTGATGCGGAATGTGAAATCCCAGATCAGCAGTACGCCATGTTGCTGCTCGATGGTTTCGATGATGGTGAATTTGGGCTCGTCCAGCCGCACAAACATGTCAGCGAATATGTGGCGGATTTTCTCGATACCAGTCACTTCGTTAAACGGATCGCGAAAGTAGGCGTCATCGGCATAAACGGTCGAAATTGCGCCTACCGTTTCCGGCGTGAGCGAGTGCCAATAGTCCACCAATCGCGTCAGTGATGCGGAACGCGTCATAGCTTTGTCGATTTCTTGATCGCCGGAAAATACAGCGAATACGGCAGATGCCGCAGCATTTTCAGCATGCGCGTGAAGCCTTTTGGAAAGTGAATCTCGAATTCACCTTTCTCAAAGCCTTTGATGATTTCCGATGCAGCTTCTTCGGGGGTAATAAGCGACGGCATTTCAAAGTCGTTCTTGTCGGTCATCGGGGTTTTCACAAAACCCGGGCAGATGAGATAGACATCCAGGCCTTTTTCTTTCAAGTCCAGATACAGCACTTCGGCGAGATTGATCAGCGCAGCCTTGGTCGGCCCGTAGACGAGACTCTTCGGCAGGCCGCGATAACCGGCCACGCTCGACACCAGCGCGATGCCACCCGCCTTGGCCTGCATGAATCGCGGAATGACGATGGAGAGGCCGTTGAGGAAGCCTTCCCAGTTGATCGTGACCATTTGCTTGGCGACTTTCAGATCCAGCTCCCACGCCCGCATGGCAGTGTAGTCGCCCGCCATGAACACAACGAGGTCATAACCGCCCCATGCCGCAACCAGTTTTTCTTCGGCGGCTTTGAGCGTTTCGACTTTGGTGATGTCTAGCGGCAGAGCCAGCGCACGTTTGGCACTCAGGCCGGCGACAACTGCATCAAGCTTATCGGCACTGCGTGCCGACACGGCTACCTTGGCGCCAAGCGCATGCAGCTGTGCGGCCAGCGCCGCGCCAATACCAGTGGACGCGCCGACAATCCAGACGCGTTTGCTGGCCCAATCCGTGATTTTCTTATTCAGTGACATGGCTCGCCATCCTTACCCTCAAATCCGTAGATCCAGCACTGGCGCGCTTCCCCAGGCATTTGTTGCCCAAACGGCGCGCCCCTGCTGGAGTTTAAAAAAATAGCGCTGGCCTCAGGGTTTCCTGAAAAAAATGCTGATCTCAGCCACGCGCACGTCAAACTTGGACATGGTGGTCCGATTGGCCAGTGTCTTGTCGTCGATCATCCACATCCAGTCGTCCATGTCCATGTTGTAGACCGAGTCGCCGACCGGCAGGGCCAGTACGTAGTTCCAGCGCAGGGCATTGCCGGACGCTTCCCCCCGCGCCTCACCGACTACGTCGCCGGCGGTGCCAATATACCGATCACCGTCCTTGCGGATTTTCCAAACGCGCTTTTCGGTCTTGCCGTCGGACCACTGGAACGACTCATCCAGCACGCCGTCGTTACCGTTCCAGGTGCATTCAAGTACCACAACCATGCGCCTGAGCACCTTGCCGGACCGGTCTTGCACCATCCCCCAGCCTTCAACTTTTCCATTGAAGTAGGTCGCCAAATCAAGCTTTGGCTTTTCACTTGCGTAATCCTGCGGCGTCAGTGTCGCGCACCCGGAAGCCAGCAACATCGCGCCAATCAGAAACCATCTTTGCAACATATTCATGCTCCTTTGCTCATAACTTGCGGTAGCGATACTTGGCTACCATTAAAAAACGGTGACCTGACAAGCGCGATAACAGCAACTGCCTTCAACATGCAAGGCAGCAAGGCATAAACACCGGCCAGATAAAGCAAGGCATCCGGCGCTTGAACAGCGCCCGGCTTGTAGCCGAGCAGCGCAAGCGTAGGCAATGCGATGCCCGCCGCCAAGGCCAGATTCATTTTCGTGACCAGATTCCACAGACCGAAATACGCGCCTTCGTTACGTCCCAGTCCGCGCTTGTCATCATCATCAATAACA
>JANMZU010000748.1:0-2510 GCA_031383585.1 Betaproteobacteria bacterium | reverse complement strand
CGAAGGCCCCGATCGCAGAGGCTTTTGGTCAGTGGAGGAACGGCAAATTCGCACTTATCGCACTGTTTGGCCTCGTCGCCGGGCAAGCCGTGGTTTGGTATACCGGGCAGTTCTATGCACTGTTCTTCCTGCAGACCATCCTTAGAGTGGACATGTTCACGGCAAACGTTCTTATTGCCTGGTCGCTCATTTTGGGTACCGGCGGGTTCATTGTGTTTGGGTCATTGTCCGATACCATTGGTCGAAAGAAGATTATTCTTGCCGGTTGTGCATTGGCAGCCCTTACCTACTTCCCGGTGTTCAAGGCGATCACCTCACTCGCAAACCCCACTCTGAACGCGGCGCAGCAGAATACGAAAGTTACCATCATCGCTGACCCATCGGAATGTTCGTTCCAGTTCAATCCAACGGGCACGTCGAAGTTTACAAGCTCTTGTGACGTTACCAAGGCACTGCTGGCGCGTAGTTCGGTGAACTACTCTGTTACCCCCACCGCCGGCGCGATTCCTGCAAAGGTAATGATCGGTGACAAAGAGATCGTCGGCTATGAAAGCTCAAAGTTGACCGGCGATGCGGTTAAAGCCACACCTGCCGCCTTTAGTAAAGCCGTTAATGAGGCGCTGGCAGGTGCTGGCTATCCTGTACCGGGTAAACCTACTGAAGGTATCGTGAAGCTGAACAACGTTTTTGATATCTTTACAGCGCAGGCCTTCCCGTTGGTTTTGATTCTCACTTACCTCGTGTTGCTGGTCACGATGGTGTACGGCCCAATTGCCGCCGCCTTAGTTGAACTGTTCCCGACCCGGATTCGCTACACCGGTATGTCATTACCGTATCACATCGGTAACGGCTGGTTCGGCGGATTAATGCCAGCAACAGCTTTCGCCATGATCGCCCAGACCGGTGACCCTTATTTTGGCCTCTGGTATCCGATCGTGATCGCGACCATGACGATAGTGATCGGTATGCTATTTGTGCCAGAGAACAAGGATAAGGACATCTTTGCCGAAGACAGTCGCCGCTAGCGCAACATTGGCGACACACGAAAAAGGGGCTGCAGACGCAGCCCCTTTTTTATTTAGGCAATCCGAGGGGTCAGGCACACCCCGATGTCGCTATCAAGCAGCTTTCACAATGGCGCCCAACCAATTGTCACGAGAAAAGCTGTATAGCACCCCACAAATGCTGGGGTTCCAAGGTGCCCGGGGCACCATCACTGCAATCATTGTGTGAAGGCAGCGCAACCTACATCGCCTGTTTCAGCTGCTCAAGAATCGCGGGGTTTTCAAGTGTCGAAATATCCTGCGTGATGGCTTCACCTCTGGCAATCGAGCGCAGCAAGCGACGCATGATTTTTCCCGACCGCGTCTTTGGCAAATTGTCGCCAAAGCGAATGTCTTTGGGTTTGGCGATCGGCCCAATCTCCTTGCCGACCCAGTCGCGCAACTCTTTGGCGATGGCCTTGGCTTCATCGCCCGTCGGCCGTGAACCTTTCAACACAACGAAAGCGCACACCGCTTCACCGGTCATGTCGTCGGGGCGCCCCACCACAGCCGCCTCAGCCACCAATCTGGAGTTTGAGACCAGCGCCGACTCGATTTCCATCGTCCCCAGACGATGACCCGAGACATTCAGCACGTCGTCGATGCGACCCATGATGGTGAAATAGCCGTGCTCCTTGTCACGCACAGCGCCGTCGCCAGCGAGGTAGAGTTTTCCGCCTAGTTCTTCTGGGAAATAAGTCTTTTGAAAGCGTTCTGGATCGTTCCAGATGGTGCGTGCCATCGATGGCCAAGGACGCTTTACCACCAGTATGCCGCCGTTACCGTTTTCAACATCGTGGCCAACTTCGTCGACGATCGCGGCCATGATGCCCGGCAGCGGCAACGTGCAAGAGCCAGGCTTCATTGGCGTCACACCGGGCAGCGGCGAAATCATGTGTCCGCCGGTTTCTGTCTGCCAGAAGGTATCGACGATCGGGCAGCGTGAACCGCCGACGTTTTCGTAGTACCACATCCAGGCTTCCGGATTGATCGGCTCTCCCACTGAACCAAGAATACGCAGTGAGTTGAGATCGTAATTGCGCGGATGTGTTTTCGGATCGACTTCGCCGGCTTTGATAAGCGAACGAATGGCAGTGGGTGCAGTGTAAAAAGTTGTCACCTTGTGGCGCTGGATCATTTCCCAGAAGCGACCTGCGTTCGGGAAGGTGGGAATGCCCTCAAAAACCAGCTCCGTGCCGCCGACAGATAAGGGCCCGTAGGCAACGTAAGAGTGGCCCGTCACCCAGCCGATATCTGCCGTACACCAGAACAAGTCGCCAAGCTTGCTATCGAAAGTCCACTTCATCGTGAGATGCGCCCACAAGAGGTAACCGCCGGTCGAATGCTGGATGCCTTTCGGTTTGCCGGTTGAGCCGGATGTATAGAGGATAAAAAGTGGATGCTCGGCGCTGACCCATTCAGGCTCACAGGTGTCGCTTTCGGCAGCTTCGAGGTCATGCCACCAGT
>JANMZU010000705.1:0-4514 GCA_031383585.1 Betaproteobacteria bacterium | reverse complement strand
CGCGCGTGTGATCGCGCACCGCTGCGTGGAAGCTGGCATGGCACTGATCGGCGACGCCGCACATGTCGTCCATCCACTTGCCGGACAAGGCGTGAATCTGGGATTCGCTGACGCTCGTAGCCTCTTCAGGATGCTCAGCGAGCGTTCCCGGTTTTCGGCGATTGGCGATCTTGCGGTGTTGCGTAAATATGCGCGGGCACGAGGGGAATCGACCTTTGCGCTGGGCGCGGTGACCCACAATTTGCTGGCGCTATATAGGAATGAGGGGCAGGTGGCACGATGGTTACGTAATGATGGACTGTCGGTACTAGACCACCTGCCGCACGCCAAGTCGGCCTTGATCGACTACGCAATCAGCTAAAATTCCCCGTTGTTGTGAATGTTCGCGGGAACCAACAGTGCGGCGATTGTTCCAACCCCAATTATCCAAAACCCAAACTCAGGAAAAACGACGTGAATACCATCAAAAGCCTTGTATTAGTTGCGCTAACCGTGTTTTCGGTAGTGGCGTGCGCCCAGGAAACGATCAAGGAGGAGATGGCCAAGAAATATCCCGAGGTGAAGATCGAGAGAATCACGAAGACAGCTTATGGCAATCTTTTCGAGGTGTTTGCGGGCAACGAGATTTTCTACACCGACGAGAAAGCCACTTTTCTGTTGTTGGGTACACTGGTCGACACAAAAACACGCACCAACATCAGCCAGGATAGACTGCAGAAGCTGACCGCAATCAAATTCGACGATCTGCCGCTCGAAAACGCGATCAAGCTGGTTCGCGGCAATGGTGGCCGCCGCATCGCGATTTTTGAAGACCCGAATTGCGGCTACTGCAAGAAATTTGAGCAGGATGTGAATTCAATCGACAACCTCACTGCCTACATTTTTGCGTATCCAATTCTTGCGCAAGACTCGATCGACAAGTCCAAATCGATCTGGTGCTCTACGGATCGCCTGAAGGCCTGGCAGGACCTGATGTTGCGTGAAAAGGCACCTACCGCGCCCGGCACCTGTGACACGCCAATTGACAAGGTGCTAGCACTGGGCCGCAAGTTGAATGTCACCGGCACGCCGACAACGTTCTTTGAGGACGGTGAGAGGATTTCCGGTGCGTTGCCAAAAGACAGGATTGAAGCAAAGTTGGTTGCAACCAAAATGTCGCCTACAGTAGAAGCTAAAAAATAACTTCGTAGCGCTTTGAAAAACAATAGGCCGCTTTAGCGGCCTATTGTTTTTCAACCTGGATTTTCTGATCCGGCAGAAAGATTTTGACTACCTTGCGAACGCGGCCAAAAAAAACAGCGCTATGCAAATCCCGAGTCCGATCATCCACACCATACTGCGGAGAGTTGGGCGGTCGCTCACGTAACACCAGATGTAGGCGACTCGCGCGACGATGAAGGCCATCGCGAGGTAATCGACTGTTGATTGTGGCGCTTTGCAATATACCGCCACCAAAAGCGCCGCTGTGAACAATGGAAAAGCTTCAAAGCTGTTCAGATGCGCAGCGTGCGCTCGAGCCTGTCGACCGGTCAGCGTTGTCTCCCATTCGCGCGGTTTATCGTTGTGTCGGAGATACGATCTATCCCATTTGGCAATGCCTACCGCCACATAGGGAAGTAACGCAGCGACGAGTACACACCAGAATGCAATTGTCATCATATGGCCCGGCGGTCCGAGTGTACTTTAGAGCGCCTTGACAGCAGTGGCCAAAGGTGAAGTGCTATTCACGTTGGGATCGTAGCCCTTCGGCAGCAATACCCACATGCGCCCCTGCTGTTTCATTTTGCCCGCTTGCGATCCAGCCCCATCACCGAACCCCCAGTAGAAATCCGCGCGCACCGCACCATTGATCGCCCCGCCGGTATCCTGCGCCACCATCAGACGATTGAGCTCTTTCTTTGTATTGGGGGCAGTGGTGGCCAGATAAACTGGTACCCCAAGCGGGATGACCCGCTGGTCCACAGCGATACTTCGTTCTTGCGTCAATGGGACGCCAAGCGTGCCAATTGGCCCAGTCAGCTCGTTAGGTAGCTCTTTGAAAAAAACATAGCTGGCGTTTATGTTCATGAATTGCTGCAACTTCGCTGGATTTTGGCGTGCCCAATCCTTGATGCCCTGCATCGAAGCTTGTTCAGGCTTAATCAGCTTGCTACGGATCAATGCGCCGCCAAGTGAGCGAAATGCATGTCCGTTTTGGTCTGCGTAGCCGACACGCATGCGGGTGCCGTCAGGGAGAAAAATCTGGCCAGAGCCCTGAATATGTAGGAAAAACAACTCCACTTCGTTGTCCACCCACGCCATCTCCAAGCCTTTTAGCGGTGAGCTGGCCGACTCGATCTCGCTGCGATCAAAATAGGGCACGAGTTTATTATCAACAACACGGCCGCGCAGCCGCTTGAATTTGAACTCAGGATAAATAGCAGTCAAATCAACCGTCACCAAATCCTGTGGTTGCGCATAGATTGGGTATTTGAATACTGCAGTGCGTACTCGGGAACCGCGCAGGAGTGGTTCGTAGTAGCCAGTGACCGTGCCGGTTAGCGACTCGTCGGCATTGATTACCTTGAACGGCTCAAATGTTTCCCGGAAGTAACGACGGATGCTATCCGGATTGGACCTGATTGCAACTTTCGCGCCTGCCGCGCAGACTGCACTCCACTCTGCCTGCGCCGCCAGCACCCTGCAGCTCTGCATGAACGCGATCAGCGCTTCGGTCGGGTCGTCAGCATTCCAGTTCGGCAAACCATCCCAGGAGGCACGCTCAAGCCGACCACGCGCGGGCTCTTTCGATGCTACTGGCGGAGATAACAAGTCGGCTGGTACAGTGGGCGCGACGCTGGCGGTGGTTGGCGCAGTACAGACCTTGCAGACTTCGGATACCGCACATTTTGCAACCGGCACCGGAGCGGCAACGGACGATGGGGTGGCAACCGGCGCACTCGCACAGCTTGAAAGAAGGGCAGCAGTCGCCACGACAGTGGAAATGCGAAAATAAGTGTGGAAGGCAAGAATCGGGCGAATCATGGAATTTTGCAGTGGTCTCATATGGTCGCAAGTATATCAATCGGTTCGCACCGTGCCATTAGGGCGCTTTGTGTCAAAGTCCGATCTCGATTGAACTGGGGAGAAACGAATGGTGTGGGTTTTTGCGCAGGTATTTCTGGCGTTCGCGCTGGCCGTGTTTATCGTCTGGTGGACGTTTCCGAAAAGTAAGAAACCCAAACCGCCCGAAAGCGCGCCACAGAAATCTGACGAGAACAACTAGTGCAACACGCGCGGCACTGAGAGCGTAAATTCAGGTATTACCGCGTTGAATTTGGTGCCGTCTTCCGCGACCATCTGGTAGGTCCCGCGCATCGTTCCCACCATTGTGCTCAGCGAGGAGCCCGAAGTGTATTCGTAGGACGCGCCGGGCTGTATGGTCGGTTGCTCGCCGACGACGCCCATCCCGCGCACTTCCTGCACCTGGCTATCCGAGTCGGTGATGATCCAGTGCCTGCTTACTACCTTGGCCGGCACTTTGCCGGTGTTAAAAATTCGAATCGAGTAGGCGAAAACATACTGGTCGTTTTCTTCGTCCGATTGCTCGGGCAGGTAAAACGCCTGTGCAGTGACATCAATAGCGTATTTTTCTGGTTCATTCATGGGCCAATGCTAACACGCTAAAATACGTCTCTTCCTGAAAGTGTTTTCATGACTTTTCGTATCGCTCCATCCATTCTCTCCGCTGATTTTGCCAGCCTCGGCGCAGAAGTGCGCTCGGTTATAGCGGCCGGCGCAGATGTGATCCATTTTGATGTGATGGATAACCATTTTGTCCCCAATCTCACCATTGGCCCGATGGTCTGCGCGGCGCTTCGGCCGCATTGCAAACGTGCCGATGGCAGCAAAATTCCCATCGACGTGCATCTGATGGTAAAGCCAGTAGACCGGATCGTGCCGGATTTCGCCAAGGCGGGGGCGGATATCATCAGCTTTCATCCGGAAGCTTCCGATCATGTAGACCGCACATTGGGCCTGATTCGCGAGAGCGGCTGCAAGGCGGGGCTGGTATTTAACCCGGCGACTTCGCTTGATTACCTCGACTACGTGACCGACAAGGTGGACCTCATCCTCATCATGTCGGTAAACCCGGGATTCGGCGGACAGAAATTCATACCGTCTGCACTGGTGAAACTCGCAGACGCAAAAGCGCGCATAACGGCGGAGTTTGAAAGAACCGGGCGCTCGATATGGCTGGAAGTCGACGGCGGCGTGAAGGCAGAAAACATTGGCGAGATCGCGCGCGCGGGTGCAGACACATTTGTTGCGGGCTCGGCAATTTTTGGACAGAAAGATTACCTCGCGACCATCAGTGCGATGCGGGCCGAGCTTGCCAAGGTGCGAACGTGAGCGCTGACACAGAATCGCTAGACGCAAGTACTGGTGCGGATGCTGGCGGCATTGCCGTGGGAACGCCCGTCGATATTGACTCGCAGCCCGATGCTTCAATTGAGGCTGCAGTAGTAGTCAAG
>JANMZU010000067.1:0-2233 GCA_031383585.1 Betaproteobacteria bacterium | reverse complement strand
CCCGACTTTGAACAGCCCATACTCCATTCGTCCAAGCCGCTCTACAAGCTGGAGCGCGCAAATTCCCATTGGCATCCTTGCAAGACCGACAACGGCACTTTCATCGCGCTACGCGGTGCGACGACCCAGCGCAGATATTGTCGCCGTAACGACGACTTTGAGATCGCCAGCGCGTTGATTCAGTTCGCCGAGCCTATTGGCCTTTGCGCTGGCCTCAAGCGCAACACATTTCTCAGCCAGAAGCCGCGCACCAAGCATTCCACTCATGCCGCGTAGTTCATGGCCAAGGGTATTTATTGCCTTGAGATCGTGGTTGAGCGCCGCCTGTTCGAGTTGCAGGATCAACGTGGGCGCTCGCTTTTTGAATGAGTTAACGATTTCGCAAATAAACGTACCGTCCTGATCGATATCGCGGATTGACTGGAGTTGTGCCTCATCCAGCAAGCCCTCCGCCTCGTTCTCGGACACGTCTGGCGGCAGCCCTGCCGTTTGCGTGTGTTCGGCGGGTTGCGCACTGGAGGCTACTTCAATGCTGTTGCGGTTTTCAATGTCGCTCCGAGTGCGCTGGCCCCAACGTTCCAGGCAATCGCGCAAACTTTCTGCAGCGACCGGCTTGGTCAGGTAATCGTCCATACCTGAAGCAATGGCGAAGTCGGCGTCCTCACGCATTGCGTTGGCACTCAGCCCAATGATGTCGGGTACTTGCGACGGAGCGAGGGAGCGACGAATTTCGCGCATCGCCTCGTAACCGTCCATTTCTGGCATCTGGATGTCCATGAATACGATGTCGTAACGCTGGCGCGTCACCGCGGCAACTGCTTCGAGCCCGTTTGCTGCGACATCTGCTTGATATCCGAAGGCCTTGAGCATGCGTAGCGCGAGCTTCTGGTTGACTTCATTGTCTTCGGCAACCAGGATGCGTCGAGGATGCCTGCTGGCCAGACTGGAGTCGAACCGGGCGGTCTTGGCGGTTTGCAATGCGGACAAATGCTGATCAACATGAAACGCGTGCATTACTGCATCGAGAAGTGCGGATTGGCGCACGGGTTTGAGCAATGTGGCGACGAAGAGCGTTGCGTCTTGCGAGTGTCTCATGCTTACCGATGAGAGCAGGATAGCGGGCAATGACGGGGCAAGTACACGTAGTCGACGAGTGAAACTCACACCGCTCATGCCGGGCATTTGCATATCGGTAATGACGAGGTCAAAATGCTCGCCGGATTCGATGTGTCGCAATGCATCATCTGGTGTGCTCGCCGTAGTGGCGCGAAGTCCCCAGCGCAGCGCCTGGGCGGAGAGTATTTTCAAGTTGGTTTCGCTGTCGTCAACCACCAGCAGGTGCCTACCGCGAATTGCCGAGGGACTTGCCGCGCGGGATGAGGGCAAGCCGGGTGCCACTGCGGTGGGATAGGTAAATAGAAAGCGTGTCTCGCCGCTTTGCTCGGGCGTGGCGACACGCGATTCCACTCGAATCGTCCCGCCCATCGCTTCGACAAGGCGCTTCGAGATTGCGAGACCCAAACCCGTTCCGCCGAATCGGCGAGCAGTCGAAGAATCTACTTGGGTGAACGGCGAGAACAGCAGGGGCAGCTTGTCTGTGGGGATACCAATTCCTGAATCGCGAACACAGAATTCAAGCTCGCAGGGCCCGTGCACAGCCAGTGCGGGCGCGTCACCACTCGTCGGCGGCACGCGGGAAACCGTGACCAAAATTTCGCCGTGCGAGGTGAATTTGATCGCATTGGAGATTAGGTTGACCAATACCTGCCGCAAGCGAGGAAGATCTCCCATTACCCATTTGGGAACGTCGGCGTCGATCAGGTAAAGCACGTCGAGTTGTTTTTCCTGCGCGAGCGAGGCGAGCAGCTCGATAGTGCCCTCGACACCCTCTTCCAAATCGAAGGGGTGCCGTTCCAGGTCCATCTTCCCGGACTCAATTTTTGAATAATCGAGGATGTCGTTGATCACCACCAAAAGACTCTCGCCGCTTACCCGAATGACCTCGGTGAATTCACGTTGCTCCGCGTTCAGCTCGGTATCAAGTAGCAGGCTGGTCATGCCGATCACGCCATTCATCGGCGTGCGAATTTCGTGGCTCATGGTGGCGAGGAACGCCGACTTGGTGCGCGCGCCAAGTTCAGCTTCGTCCTTGGCTTGACGTAACGCCTCAAGCGTGCCCACACGTTCCGAAATATCGGCAGCGATCGCCACATAGCCCATGACGTTGCCGTTG
>JANMZU010000611.1:0-2798 GCA_031383585.1 Betaproteobacteria bacterium | reverse complement strand
CTGGAACAACAAGGCGGCGATAAATTTTTCGGTGAGCCGGCGCTGTCGCTGGATGACCTGCTGCAAACCGACAATGGCCGCGGCATCATCAATATCCTGGCGGCCGACAAACTGCTGTCCAGCCCGCGTCTGTATTCGACTTTCCTGCTGTGGATGCTGTCGGAGATTTTCGAAACGCTGCCCGAAGTCGGTGACCTCCCCAAGCCGAAGCTGGTGTTTTTTTTCGACGAGGCGCACCTGCTGTTCAATGAAGCCCCCAAAGACTTATTGGAGAAAATCGAGCAGGTAGTGCGACTTGTGCGCTCCAAAGGTGTAGGGGTTTATTTTGTGACCCAAAACCCGCTCGACATTCCCGATACGGTGCTGGGGCAATTGGGAAATCGCGTGCAACACGCTTTGCGTGCGTATACGCCGCGCGACCAGAAAGCCGTACAAGCCGCAGCCGAGACGTTTCGCGAAAATCCGAAATTGAAGGTCGCGGAGGTCATTACCGAGCTTGGTGTTGGTGAAGCGCTCGTGTCATTTTTGGATGAGAAGGGTCGGCCAAGTATTGTCGAACGCGCCTGGGTGTGCCCGCCGCAATCGCAGATTGGGCCGATTACCCCTGAGCAAAGACAGGCGTTGCTGGCTAACTCCTTGGTTGCTGGACAGTATGAAAAAGTAGTGGATCGCGAATCTGCCTTTGAAAAGCTGAAAGCGAGACAAGGAAATGAAACCACGCCAAGTCCGACCGCGGATAGTGGTGGTCTCGGTGGCATTCTCGGCAAACTTGGCCTTCCAGGACAGGGCGCTAGCGCATCAAAGCGCGAAGGCGTGGTAGAAGCCGCCATGAAAAGTGCGGCGCGTGCGATGGCATCGGAAGCGGGGCGACGCATCATTCGCGGCGTACTGGGATCGATATTCGGTGGACGCAAGTAGCATTTAACAGCACGTAAGAAAAATATCCGGGGGATGCATGGCAAAACGAGTACCAGGCGAACGCCGCAAGGAAATTCTGCAAACGCTCGCGCACATGCTTGAGAACCCGAAGGGCGAAAAGATCACCACCGCCCTGCTCGCTTCCAAACTGGACGTTTCCGAAGCGGCCCTTTATCGGCACTTTGCCAGCAAGGCCCAGATGTTCGAGGGCCTGATCGAGTTTATCGAGGAGACGGTGTTTTCCCTTGTCAACAAGATCCAGACCGAAGAACCCAAAGGTATGAAGCAGGTCGAGGCAACGGTATCGATGCTGCTCAGTTTTGCGCAGAAAAATCCGGGCATGACGCGTGTGTTGATTGGCGACGCGCTTGTAAACGAGGATGATCGTCTGCAGCTCCGCATGAATCAGCTCCACGATCGCCTCGAAGCGAGCCTGCGGCAGAGTGCACGTACCGCTGCGACTGATGGCGCGTTGCACACTTCGCTGGACGCCAACGCTTACGCCAACGCGGTGATGGCGTTTATCGTCGGCCGTTGGCACCAATTTGCGAAATCTGGATTCAAACGCTCGCCAGTCGAGAATTTGGCGATGGGCTGGAGTGTATTCGCCGGATAGTCGAGGAGATTCAGGGTGCCAAATCAGAACATTGTGCCAGTCGATGCCCAACTCGCGGCCTATAACGCCCACGATGTCGAAGCCTTCATGGTCTGCTACACAGCCGATTGCGTGATTGAAGATGGCGCAGGCGCCCGGCTTCTGACCGGCCACGCCGAAATGCGTCCACGCTATCAGGTGCTATTTGCAAGCTCCCCAAACTTGCATTGCGAAATCGCCTCGCGCATTTGTATCGGCGATTACGTGATTGACGAAGAGCGAATCACTGGGCGCGTGCCGGACTTGCGCCATGCGGTAGTTATCTATCGCGTCGATAAGGCATCCGGGCTGATTTCGCACGTCCGATTCCTGCGCGAATCAGACTAAGCCTCCGCGAGGCTGCGTGAATACGTTTGCGCTTCCTACCGATCGATTGGCGATTATGCTGCCCCGCATGGATCAGGCGCCGGCGATGCTCGAGTTTGTCGAGCGCAATCGCGATCACCTAAAGCAGTGGAGTCCTCCTGAGCCAGAAGCCCTTTACACGCTGGCACATTGGCAGGAGGTGGTCGTCAATTGTGCGTTGGCGTTCGACGCGCGCAGCGCGGTGCGGTTCTGGATCGCAACACGCGAACGTCCAGCACAAATCATCGGCAGTATCGGTTACTCGCAAATGTCGCGCGGGCCATTCTGCGCCTGTGTGTTGGGCTACCAGATCGATCACGCATGTCAAGGTCAGGGGCTAATGGCGGAAGCGCTGCGAGCAACCAATCGCTACATTTTCGAAGAACAGAAATTGCATCGGATTGCGGCCAACTATCGACCGGAAAATACCCGAAGCGGGCGGCTGTTGGCCAAACTCGGATTTCGCATTGAAGGGTATGCGCGGGACTATCTGTTTATCGATGGGGCTTGGCGGGACCACGTTCTGACGTCGATCACCAACGATGCGTTTGATAAAAGCTGGTTGAAGGTTCCGTCGAAACTCTAGCATTGGCGCGGCGTTCGGCTGCTTTTCTGCTTAACGACCACGCCAGTACTAGAGATTTTCCCAAAAATGCAGGCTAGCAGTACTGGCTATGCCAGCGCATCTGCCCAGATATTCTTCGCCCATGTCATTGCGTATTGTGCCTCCAACTCATTGGCCTGCGCAGACACTCCGCCAGACCCCGGTACCGTTTTCATAGTCTTGGCGACTTCGTCATATTTGTGCACCGACGCAACGTGTACCACCTTGTCTGCCGAGACGAAGCTGTAACAGGTATTGGTCAACGTCGGGCTGGCG
>JANMZU010000584.1:0-3913 GCA_031383585.1 Betaproteobacteria bacterium | reverse complement strand
GACCCTCGCCGTGTTCATGTTCATGCTGTCGATGGCAACGACGTTTGTTTACCTGCGCTATGTCCGGGGGGATAAGGATTGAATAATCTTTTCACAGCAAAGCGCTTGCGCTGGTTCGCTGCCGCCATCGTGCTCTTCAATGGCTTCTTCCCGGCGCTGTGGATACTATTCACGTCGCTCAAGAATGAAGTCGAGTTGACCGCCAAGCCAATCACCTACTGGCCGCAGAATCCGGTCCTCACCAACTATATCGCCGCGTTTCGCGACCAGCCGCTGCCGGGCTACCTGCTCAACAGCGCCATCGTCGCCATCCTGTCGATGCTGCTCTCGCTGTTCATCAGTGCACTCGCCGCCTATGCCATCGCCCGCCTGAACCTAAAGCGGCGCAACCTGATTCTCACCAGCATCATCGCCGTGTCGATGTTTCCGCTGGTCACGCTGATGGTGCCGCTTTTCGAGATCATGCGCAGCCTGAACTTACTCAATAGTTACGTCGCGCTGGTATTGCCCTATACAGTATTGAATCTGCCGATCTGCACCCTGATACTGGTGAGTTTCTTCCAGGACATACCGCGCGATATCGAGAACGCCGCGATGATCGACGGCTGCACACGACTCGGTGCGCTGTGGCGCGTGGTGATGCCGCTGGCAGCACCCGGTGTGTTTACAGCGGGGATACTCGCCTTCGTCAACTCCTGGGATGAGTTCTTGCTGTCGATGTCCATGAATGCGGCCGTCGCTTACCGGACGCTGCCGGTCGGCATACAGATGTATCAGGGGGAGTTCTCATTCCCCTGGCCGACCATTTCTGCGGCGCTGGTGATTGCACTTGTGCCGGTGGTGACGGTGATTTTGATTTTTCAGGAACGGGTGGTCAGCGGATTGACGTCCGGGGGCTTGAAGGGTTAAATAGTCAAACCCTAGATCTGGTGCGGCTCTTCGGCACAAAATGCCTGAAAAACCGCGTCAATGCTAGTGTTTCAATAATACATGCAGGGGGCAGTAAGTGTCATCCGATCTATTCCAGCAAAGCAATTTTCAGCGTTTCAATGAAGTCCAATTTGTAGACGCTGATCGCCATCACGCGCGCTTTACCGTCGATGGCATCAAGCTCATTGTCTCCGCGCACGCCGCCGACACGCTGCGCATCAAGCTTGGAGAATCGCAGCTGCCTGACTACGGCTTGCTGCAGCAAACTTCAGCCACGCTGGACCTGGGTGTGACGCCGCACGATGGCGGCTGGCACGTCGCGTGCGGGGATGTGGTGCTCGCGATCGCTTCACTGCCGTTTCGATTCTCGTTGTCGAAGGCAGGCAGGACCGTGCTCACCTCCATCACCGATCAACATTTCCGCGGTCGCACACGGACGCCCTCGGTGGGTCTGCAACCAGGCGACGATTCTGGTGACACTCCTAGTCACTGGTGCGTGTCACTCGCCCTGAACAGCGACACGGCCGTCTATGGTTTCGGCGAGAAATTCGGCCCGCTCAACAAGCGCGGCCAACTGGTGCGCGGTCGCACGGAAGATGCACTCGGCGTCAATACTGAGTTGTCGTACAAGAATATTCCGTTCTGCTGGAGCCCCGATGGCTGGGGGCTGTTTGCCAATACACCCGGCGTGGTACGCCATGGCGTCGGCTATCCGCAATGGTCGCATCGTACCTACGTGGTCGAAGTCGAGGATGACGCACTCGACTTGTTCCTGTTTGCCGGGGAGCCCGCGACCATTCTTGACCGCTACACCACACTCACCGGCCGCGCGCCGGTGCCGCCATTGTGGAGCTACGGCATGTGGCTTTCGCGCGCCTATTACAAGGTGCCGCAAGAGGCCATTGATACAGCGGCGAAATTGCGTCATCGGCAGATTCCCTGCGACGTAATTACACTCGATGGGCGTGCTGCGTGGGAGGTGCGCACCCGTTTCACGTTCGAGTGGGACAAGAGCCGTTTTGATGATGCGAAGAAATCCCTTTCAGCCCTGCGCGCTCACGACCTCAAGGTGTGTGTGTGGGAATATCCGTATGTTTCTATCCACAATCCGCTGTTCGCACAGCTCGAGGCCAAGGGCTGGCTATTGAAGAGCCGCGACGGCAAAGCCTACGTTTTTGACTGGGTGAAAGATCCGACGGACAATCCGTTTGGTAGCGTGCTCACGCCGTTGCCGCCGTCGGGGATAGTGGATTTCACCCACCCCGAAGCCGCCCAATTCTGGGCCGACAGCCACGATAAATTGTTCGATGATGGCGTCGATGTCATCAAGACCGACTTTGGCGAGCAGGTCGAAGACGACATGGTCGCCGCCAACGGCGACAGTGGCCGGCGCTTGCACAACGTTTATCCGCTTCTGTACAACCAGTGCGTATGGAACGCGACCCAACGCTACAACGACAAGCATGGTCGCGGACCGGCAATGGTGTGGGGCCGCGACGGCTTCATCGGTAGCCAGCGCTTCCCGATGCAATGGGGCGGGGATCCGCAGACCGATTGGGAGGGAATGGCGGCAAGCATTCGCGGCGGGCTTGGCTATGGCATGAGCGGTGTGCCGTACTACGCCACCGATGTCGGCGGATTCTATGGCGCCCAGCAACCCGATGCGGAGCTGTATTTGCGCTGGACCGCCAACGGTATTTTTTGTTCTCACTTTCGTTATCACGGTATCGGCGAGCGCGAACCGTGGGCGCTCGGTGCCGAGGTCGAGGCGACGGCAAAGAAACTACTCGCGTTCCGGTATCGGCTGATCCCGTATATGGTTGGCGCGTCCGAGCAAGCTGCGCGCACCGGGTTGCCGTTGATGCGCGCCATGCCGCTGGCTTTTCCCCACGACCGCCTGGCGCGATCCTTTGAGGGGCAATACCTGTTTGGTGACGCCTTGCTGGTGGCACCGATCATTCGGCCCGGCGGGAGTGTTGAGGTGTACTTCCCTGCCGGTCAAGCCTGGTACGACCTCGATACCAATGAACGCATTGAGGGTGGCCAGATACGCACGATAACGAAATCGATCGAGCAGTTGCCGGCCTGGGGCCGCGAAGGTCACCTGCTTTGCCTTGGCCGTGCGGTGCAGCACACTGGTGAAATCGACCTGATGGCACCAATTGAAGAAGTGAGGGTGTTTGGTCTTCCCGCGACGTCGCCCTGCGTGATGCATTCAGTGGTGACGGCTACCTGGGGGAACGACGAAGCATGCATCACCGGCATCAAGGCTGCGCAATGCCGATTGCCAGCTGGATTGCATGCGGTCGATACTTCGGCTGGCGTTCGAATAAAGCAGCAGGCAAATGGCTGAAGCACCGGCGCTTATCAAGTTGCAGCAGGGCGACAGTGCTGTCACGCTTTGTCCCGAATTGGGTGCCGCGATAGCCCGTTTCACCTGGCGCGGCATAGATATCTTGCGTCGTGCGCCGGACGGCGCAATCAACGAACGCTTGATCCGGCAGATGGGCTCTTACCCGCTGGTGCCTTACTCAAACCGCATTGGTCAGGCGCGACTGATCGTGGGCGAACAGAAGTACGCGCTGCGGCAAAATTTTCCGCCGGGATTGCACGCGATCCACGGGTTTGGCTGGCAGCGTGCGTGGCAAGTTGCAACACAAACGGCAGACTCCGTGTCGCTGCGTTTGCAACACATGCCCGATACCGACTGGCCATTTGCCTGCGAGGCAAGACAAGTGGTGCGACTCGCCGGCAACGCATTGCAGCTTGAGCTATCTGTAAAAAATAATGATCCGCGATCGATGCCCGCGGGATTGGGGTTTCATCCATTCTTCCCCCTGACTCCGGAAACCCATCTGCAAAGCGACTGGAAAGGCATGTGGAAAATGAGCGCCGATTCACTGCCCACTGAGCTGGGTCCGGTGCCGCCAGAGGCTGACTACAGCCAGTTGCGGCCGGTGGCTGGATGGCAGGTTGACCACTG
>JANMZU010000564.1:0-5872 GCA_031383585.1 Betaproteobacteria bacterium | reverse complement strand
GGCAGCACCAGGCCAAGTTTGTCGGCGACCGGCTCCAGTTGCGCGAAATAATGCTGAACCAGCTCACGCCGCTGGGCGCACCACTCGTCCAGATGTTTTAGTTGCTCAAGTCCCAGCCTCGCTGAAACATCACTCATATTGAATTTGCCGCCCGGGTAATCCACGTCGCGGGTGCCGTCAGGCAGGCGGGAGATGCCGTGAAAACGCAGTATTTCTGCGCGTTTTGCCTCAGTCAGATCAGCAAACACTGCGGCGCCACCTTCGATCGACGTCATGTTCTTGTTCGGATGAAAGCTGAACAGGGCGATATCGCCAAACGCGCCGATAGGCTTGCCTTTCCAGCCACTGCCAATGGCCAGCGCAGCATCTTCGATAACGCGTAAATTGTGCTCTTTTGCAATCGCATAGAGCCTATCCATGTCACATGGCAGGCCGGAAAAGTGGGTCGGGATGATCGCTTTGGTTCTCGGTGTAATGGCGCGTACTACTTGGTCCAGTTCGAAGTTGCGGGTGAGCAGGTTGCAATCGACCATCACCGTTTTCGCGCCGACCTTTTCGATCATGTTGCCCACTGAGAAGAAGGTCATCGCCGAGGTGATGACTTCATCGTCGGCACTGCCGCCACAGGCTGCACCGATGTTGCACACCTGAAACACCACTTCCATCGCCGCCGTGGCAGAGGTGAACGCACGTGTCGGTCGACCACCGTGATAGTCGGACAGCGCCTTCTCGAATTCCATCACACGCGGGCCGCTGGCGATGTGCCTTGTGAGCAGCGTGTCCTTTACGGCCTCGGCCATGCTTTCGGTAATGATAGGGCGCGCAAAGTTGAGATAGGGCAGGGTACTCATGATTTAGCCACCAGATAGACGCCGATGATGATGAAGCCGATACCGAGGATTTTTTGTGAGGTGAGGGATTCGCCAAACAGGTACCACGCGGCAATCGCACTGATGATGTAGCCGATCGACAGCATCGGGTACGCGATGCTCACCGGTACTCGCGAGAGCCCAAGAATCCACACCACCAGACTGACCACGTAGCAGCCGACGCCGGCTACGATAAATGGCTGGGTCATGAGCTTCCAGCCCACTGGAACGATGTTCTCGGCGCTGAAGGCAAACTCGCCGATGCGGGTGGTACCCGCCTTCAGGCAAAGCTGCGCTACAGCGTTTAACAGGACGCCGGATAACAAAAGTGAAAAGCTGGTTAGTGTCAAAGTCAGTGTTCCGGGATATTCAGTGATTAGTTCTTCTTGATGGCGGCACGGCGCGGGTCTTTATGAATCAGGTCGAAGGACAAGCCCAGCGAGCGCATTTTATCGACATCACCGTGTGGAATGATAGCGATTGCCGGGCCGGAAGCATTCCAGGCGGCGGCGAAATCGTTGGTTTTTGGAATCCATTTCTGCGGCTCCAGTCTCTGGCCCATTTGAAATTCATCAACGTAATCCACCAGCGTGATGGTGCGCTTGATATAAAAAGGCAGCGACTGTTCATAATTGCCGACCGAATACAAGCGTGTTTCCGGCGTGAGGTGCGGTCGGACGGATTCGGCCAGCGCGTACGCCGATTGCAGCGGAGAAATTTTTTCGTAGCCACGGTCGATGAGTTTGATCGTGGCGGTGGTGCCCAATACCAGCGCGAGTATGCCCAGCCATTTCCGCTGGGTTCTCAACAACACAAACGACGCAATAGCGCCCACACCCATTGCCGCGATGGCGGCAGCGGCCCACACGCTGGCTTCTTGGTATAGGGGGCGACTAAATTGGTCGCCGCGCGCTGCCAGCGCGACCGACGCCGCATAGGCGCCAGCGAGCGACAACGGAAATACCGGCAACACCATCCAGGCAAGACGCCTGGGGTCCGCATCGCGCAGGTAGCTGGCGATCACCAGGGCTAACACCGGAAACATTGGCAGGATGTAGTGCGGCAGTTTTGAGCCGGATTTGCTGAAGAACAGCAGGATAAACACGCTATAGATCAGCACGAATTTGTTTGGGGAGAAGGTGCGTCCCGTGGGGCCCGCGACGCCGCCGCGAGCGGGACGGCGCCAGCCCGCAACACAGGCTGGAATCAGCACAACCGCGAGTGGCAGGAATCCGCCAAACAAAAGCGGGAAAAAGAACCACCACGGCTGCTCGCGGCGATGCACCGTCGTCAGAAAGCGCTCGAAATGTTCATGAATGAAAAAGAATTGCGGAAATTCGGGGTTGCGTAGCGAGACGATGACAAACCAGGGTGTCGCAATCGCAAAGAAGATAAGCAAGCCACGCAGCCATTCGACCTTGAGCAGCACTCGAAAGTCTCGCTGGACGATGCAGTAAAGAAACAGTGTTGCTGCCGGAAAGACGATACCAATCAGCCCCTTCGATAATACCGATGCCGCAGCCGCTGCCCATGCCAGCCATAGCCACTTGCGACGCGACAGGTCCTCAGACACATGCTGGGAGATGACGAAAGCACACACCGTCAGTGTCATCCAGAAGTTGAGACCGGTATCGAGTGTGACGATACCGGTCATCGCCATGAAGAACGGTGTGCTCAGCATCACCGCACCGGCGAGCAATCCGGTTTCTTCGTCGAACACGCGTTTACCGGTATACGCGATCAGCAGGATGCAGCCGATGCCGCAAAGCGCCGTGTACAGCCGCGCAGTGAATTCGTTTTCGCCAAAAACAGTGAAAACGACCGCAGTTGCCCAATACTGAAGCGGCGGCTTCTCGAAATATTTCAGCCCATTTAGCCGTGGTGTGACGAAATCTCCGGTTGCTGCCATTTCCCGCGATATTTCGGAATACCGCCCTTCATCGGGATTGGCAAGGCGGCGATGGCCGAGGTCACTAAGTGTGACCAAGATGGCCAGTAGTGCGAGCAGCAGCAGCAGCGGGCGCGAGAGTTGTATAGACATTTGGTTAGGGGCCCTGGCGCCGACGGGCAGCTGGATACCGAAAATTAGGGTCAAGACCGCGTAGGTGCCGCGTTCAGTGCCGTGATTTTAACTCGACTTGAGCAACACAATGACCGCGCCAACGCCGCCGTCGGCAGGGGCCGCATCGCAAAACGCAAGGACCTCGTCGCGCTGCGAAAGTGATAGCCGGACTTTGTTACGGATGACGGCGATATTGTTAGGCGATCGCGTGCCCTTGCCGTGAACGATGCGCACGCAACGGATACCGGTATGGCGCGCAATGCCAAGAAAGCGCCCAAGTTCGGTCCGCGCACCATCCGTCGTCTGTCCGTGCAAATCAAGAGATGCCTGCACCACCCACTGGCCGCGCCGCAGCTTGCGCAACACATCGGTCGGTAACCCGGTGCGCTTGAAGGTGATGAGGTCGCCATTTTCGATGTCGGCATCCCAGCCGGACGTGTCCTTCATCATCTCGGCGGGAATGGCGAGATCGTCTTCGATGCGCTTGTAGGGAATCGGCCTGGGACGCGCCTTCTGCATCGTCGCGCGTGGGGTTACATTTAGCGGAACAACGCCATCGTCGGCCATTTCGGCACGGAACAATTCTTCGTCATCGCCCGGAATCTTGCCAATTGCCATAAATGATCCGGAGGTCAACCACCAATATCGGCGCGGGTTTTCAAGATAAAAAGCCCGGGAACGCCCGCCGATATTAGGGTTTCATTAATGTATGCGGGCTGCTAGGAATGACTTTCGAGGTACTTATCGGCATCCAGCGCCGCCATACATCCTGTACCAGCGCTGGTGATTGCCTGCCGATAGACGTGATCCTGTACATCGCCCGCAGCAAACACGCCCGGAATCGAGGTCGCCGTCGCATTTCCTTTTAGTCCACTTTGGGTGACGATATAGCCATTAACCATTTCCAGCTGCCCCGCGAAGATCTCCGTGTTGGGCTTGTGGCCGATGGCAATAAAGCAGCCGGTCAGTTTCAGATCGCGCGTTGCCCCGTCGACGGTGGACTTGAGTCTTACGCCGGTGACGCCGGTCTTGTCGCCCAGCACCTCATCAAGCGCATGATTCCAGAGTATAGTGACCTTGCCTTCTTTTTCCTTGGCGAACAGCCGGTCTTGAAGGATCTTTTCCGAGCGAAATTTATCGCGACGATGTACCACCGTTACGTGACTGGCGATATTTGAAAGGTAAAGCGCCTCTTCGACTGCAGTATTGCCGCCGCCGACCACGCAAACTTCCTGGCCTTTGTAGAAAAAACCGTCGCAAGTCGCACAGCCGGATACACCTTTCCCCATAAAGGCTTCTTCTGATGGTAGCCCGAGATATTGCGCAGAGGCGCCCGTGGCGATGATGAGTGCATCACAGGAATACGTGGCGGAATCTCCGGTCAACAATAATGGGCGCTGCTTGAAGTCGACGGTATGGATGTGATCAAAGATGATCTTCGTGTCGAAACGCTCGGCATGTTCGAGGAAACGCGCCATCAAGTCTGGTCCCTGCAGGCCCTCAATGTCTGCCGGCCAGTTTTCCACCTCGGTCGTCGTCATGAGCTGGCCGCCCTGGGCCATGCCGGTAATCAGCACCGGCTTCAGGTTGGCGCGCGCGGCGTAGATGGCTGCGGTGTAGCCGGCAGGGCCGGAGCCGAGAATTAGGAGGCGATGGTGTTGCATGGACATACTCTTCTCTCTGGAAATGTACTCGGTGAGCGGATATTTTAACCGAGCGACCTGTCTCATCTTTGATGGTGAGGGGGAAACCAGCGAATTCAATGGACTGCAGAATAATGAAATGCGCGAATTTACAATGTAATCACTGCCTGCAACTGTGAGAAACTAATGCGAGCGCTAGCTAATAAGCGTATCAAGTAGTTTTGGAAGACGCACACTAAAATTTGCAGGAGGCACGGTGTTACGTTCGATACCATTATTTAAAGATCTGACTGATTCTGATTTGGCCTTGATCGGTGACTTGGCCATTGAAAAGCCGGTGCCGAAGGGCACCATCATGTTGACCGAGGGCCAGGACGGTGACTCTCTCTATCTGATCGAGACTGGCCGCGTAAAAGTTTTCATCGGCGATGAGGATGGGCGAGAGATCATCCTCAAAATCCTTGGGCCCGGCGATTTTTTCGGTGAGATGGCGCTGATCGACAAGCAACCGCGTTCTGCTTCCGTTTCCACCATTGAACCGTCGACATTTCGAATCTTGTCGCATCAGGCGTTTGAAATGTGCATTGAAAAGGCGCCGCGCATCGCCGCAATCGTGATGCAGGCGCTGGCGAAACGGCTGCGCGACGCGGATCGAAAAATTTCCACCCTCGCCTTGATGGATGTTTACGGCAGGGTTGCCAATACACTGCTTGAGTTGGCCATCGTCAACAATGGCAAGCTGGTCGTGGGCGAGAAACTTTCCCAGCAGGATATCGCCAATATGGTCGGTGCTTCGCGTGAGATGGTCAATCGCATTCTGAAAGACCTGTCCGAACGTGGCTATATTTCGGTGGAATCCAAAACCATCACGATTCACGATCAGAAATTGCCGCCGTCGTTTTAACGTCACCATCGCGCCACAAACCTGTTTTTGCAGCGCCTTCGAGCGTGGGCAGCGGCTATAATTCTGCTCAATGAGCGCCAGCGACCCGAACGAAATATTTGATCCCACCGAACCGCCACCGCGTGCGGTTACGCATCAGTCCACGCGTCTTTCGCGCCTGATGAGGGAGGCCGGCTGGATTCTGTTCCTGGCGCTGGCAGCCTATCTGGTGATGATATTTGCGACGCACAATCCGACCGATCCGGGGTATTTCTACAGCGGCAAGGGCGGCGCGATTGTCAACAAGGGCGGGGCAACAGGCGCCTGGTTTTCTGATTTGTTCTTTGGCCTGTTTGGGCTGTCAGCGTGGTGGTGGGTGGCGTTGACCGGTTTCGCGGTCATGCGACTGTTCCAC
>JANMZU010000546.1:0-1832 GCA_031383585.1 Betaproteobacteria bacterium | reverse complement strand
CGGTGACGGTAGAGGAAAAATTCATCGGCGTGATCGAGTTTGTCAGCAACTTCAACATCCCGCTCGAACGCGCCAGCGAAACCTCCGGCTTGAAATGGGCGCTCAGCCTGAGCAAGGAAGTCTCCGACCGCGTCGAGCGCCCGGCGGATCCCAAGGTCGATGGCTGGCAGGGTACCGATGTTTATTATCAGTATTCCGATCCGGTGACTGCGCAGACCGTGCGGGCCGTCAAGTTTGATCCGCGCTCCAAGGACCATGCGCTGGTTTCTACAGATGGACGCACCAGCTTCGTGAATACCTTTCCGGTCGTCAATTTTTCCGGGATACCGACCATCACGGTCGCCATGTTGCTCGACGTGACGCAAGCCTTTGACGAAGTGCTACGTGGTTCGGTCATCAAAAGCGGCATTCTGTTTCTGGTGCTGTCGATTCTCGGCAGCATTACCTACATCAAGTTCGGTCAGATCAATGCCAAATTCGGCGGCGCGCTGAGCCGCCAGAAGCAGCAACTCGAGGACCGCATTGCCTCCTGCGACGCGGCACACGCCAAACTCAAGGAAGTCGACCTCATCAAGCGCGGCTTCTTTACCACGCTCGTGGCCGCCGTCAATGAGCCGCTGCAGGCTGTTGCCGGGCAACTGAAATCGCTGCCAGCGGCGGTCGAGGCCGCAGGCGTGAGCAAGGAAGTCTCGGAACGGCTGCATTTTGCGCTGGCTGAAACCACGCGCCTGAGCCGTCTGGTCGAGGACTACCAGCAGATCGAGATGTTCCGCCAGAAGCTGGTCAAGAGTGACAGCCCGCTGGTGACCCTGCCGGTGGTGCTGGCCAAGACGCTCGATGAAGACCTGGCGCTGTATCGCCGTCTGCCGCAATTGACGATCACAATGGCCGTGCCTGCCGACCTGCCGCCCACGCGCGCCGACGCTGACCTCTTGCGCCGCGCCTTCGCCGGGCTGGTCAGCTATGCCGCGCAACGTGTCGGACAGGGCCGCATCACCCTCACGGCCTCGCAGGACGATGCAAAATGGCTGGTCGTGGCCATCACCGGATCTGCTTTTACCGGGGCGGGCGCACCGACCGAAACGTTGCTCGATGAATCGCGCCAGTTCCTCACCCGCCTTGCGAATGGTGGTAACGCAGACGCGAACGGTGGCCCGATGGTGGCCGTGGTGCTTGCGCGCGTGATATTCGAATTTTATGGCGGCAGCGTCGCTATTTCGACGAACAAGGACGCGCCAGGATTTATCGTTCGGCTCGCGGCTGCGGCGTAGGGGAGGGTGCCATGTCCGATGACGGCGCAGTAAAAATTTATGGCCGACTCGCGATCATCGCGATCGTGCTGGGCTTTGTCGCGTTTCTGGACAAACTGTTCACCGGGCCGCTCGCCTTTGTCTCGGGACTTTCCGATGTAACGCTGGGACAGTGGGTGTCGGCGGCGTTCGCGTTTGCGCTGACCTTGCTATTGATGCGCATCATCAAGCGCGAAATTATTCACGGCTGGCTGGAGCGTCGCTCGGGCAAGGAAATCCCCAAGCTGATCGGCGATTTACTCGGTGGCCTGGTGTTGTTCATCGGCATTTGCGCGATCCTTGCCCTGGTTTTCAAGCGCGACATCACCGCCCTGCTGGCAACCGGTGGTGCGTCGTTGATGATCCTCGGTATCGCACTGCGCGATATTCTGCTGGCACTATTCACCGGCATCATCCTCAACGTTGAACGTCCCTTCCGGGTCGGCGACATGGTGCGTATCAACGACAAATGGCAGGGCAAGATCCAGGGCATCACCTGGCGCACCACCATCCTGCTGACACAGACCAGTGAATTGGTCTACC
>JANMZU010000060.1:0-2380 GCA_031383585.1 Betaproteobacteria bacterium | reverse complement strand
CTAACCGCCACCCAACCCCCAGGACGATTTGGCTCTCTGAAGTTGGACGGCAATCGCGTCGATGGCTTTCAGGAAAAACCCGAGGGTGACGGTGGCTGGATCAATGGTGGTTTTTTCGTACTGAGTCCGAAGGTCATCGATTACATTGACGGCGATGAAACGATCTGGGAGCGCGAGCCGCTGGAGCAGCTTTCGCGTGATGGCCAGTTGAGCGCCTATCATCACAAGGGTTTCTGGCAGCCGATGGACACCTTGCGCGACAAGCATTTGCTGGAAGAATTGTGGGCTTCCGGTAAAGCACCGTGGAAGAGGTGGTAATGCGGAGTGATTTCTGGCGGGGCAAGCGCGTCTTCCTGACGGGCCATACCGGTTTCAAAGGCGGCTGGCTGGCACTTTGGCTCCAGCAAATGGGTGCAGAGGTCACTGGCTATTCCCTCGCACCGAACACAGACCCCAGTCTATTTGATGTTGCGCAGGTCAGCGCGGGCATGACTTCCATCATCGGCGACATTCGCGATTGCGCAACGCTTTCGGCCGCAATCCGCGCAAGCAAATCGGAAGTGGTTTTCCATCTCGCTGCGCAGCCGCTGGTGCGCCTCTCATACGCCCAGCCGCGCGAGACCTATGAGACGAATGTGATGGGCACCGTGAATCTGCTCGATGCGTTGCGCAACTCAAGCGACGTGCGCGCCGTGGTTATTGTTACTAGTGACAAATGCTATGAAAACCGCGAGCTTGGCCACGCACATACGGGCTACCGCGAGGGTGACCCCATGGGCGGCTACGACCCATATAGTAATAGTAAGGGATGCGCGGAACTGGTGACGAGCGCCTTTCGGCAGTCGTACTTTCATCCAGACGCCTACGCACAACACGGCGTCGCGGTTGCATCCGCGCGGGCGGGCAATGTGATCGGTGGCGGCGACTGGTGCAACGACAGATTGATCCCCGATTTCATTCGCGCCATCGTCAATCGGCAGCCGCTGCGTATACGCAACCCGCACGCTACCCGCCCGTGGCAACATGTGCTAGAGCCGCTCTCGGGATATTTATTGTTGGCTGAAAAATTAGCGACGGCAGGCGCGCCGTTTTCATCGGCGTGGAATTTCGGCCCGGCAAATGATGAAGCGCATCCCGTCTCGGGGATCGCCGAACGCTTTACACAGCACTGGGGCGACGGCGCAAGCTGGCAACTTGATGGTAGCGATCATCCGCATGAAGCCAACTATTTGCAGCTTGATTCAAGCAAAGCGCGCAGCCAGTTGGGCTGGGGGCCAAGGCTGTCGCTGGATGAAGCGCTTATCTTGTTGGTGGAGTGGTATAAAGACTGGCATCAAGCGAATAAACTGCCACTTCGCGGGTTAACGCAAAAACAAATTGCAGCCTATATTCAACGTGCAAAAATCTAGTACTGGCGCGGCTCTCAGGCAATTTTGTCTATGGCAGCCGCGCCAGTGCAAGAGTTTACTAAAATAACGCCGCTTAAACCCTCATTTATTTGTTGTTCCAGCTAGGGCTGGAATCCTGCTCATTAGCATTTTCCAGAATCTGACCGTGCCACGCTTTAATTTTATTCCCACTCCCTTGTCCGGTCTGACGCTGGTGCAGCGTCAGGCAATTGAAGACCATCGTGGTTTCCTATCGCGTTTCTACTGCGTTAAGGAATTTGCCGAAGCAGGTTTTGTCACGCCAATAACCCAAATCAACCACACGCTAACGCGCAAAAAAGGTGCGGTACGCGGCCTGCATTTTCAGCTGCCGCCGCACGCAGAAACGAAAATCGTGAGTTGCCTGCAAGGGGAGATATGGGATGTGGCAGTGGATATTCGGCGCGATTCGCCAACTTTCCTGCAGTGGCATGGAGAAATTTTGTCGGCATCCAATCGAAAGAGCTTGATTATTACAGAGGGATATGCGCACGGCTTTCAGACGTTGTCCGAAGATTGTGAGTTGATTTATTTGCATACCGCCTCTTATAAACCCGAATCGGAAGGGGCGCTGAATGTTGCCGACCCAAAGCTTGGCATTGCCTGGCCACTCGCCGTCATGGAGATTTCTGAACGGGATCGTAGCCACAAATTGATTGAGCAGGATTTTCAGGGAATTGCTCTATGAAGTGTCGTCATTGCCAGGCTGAACTCACCGTACCATTCGTGGACTTGGGGTCGGCGCCGCCGTCCAACGCCTATCTCACCCAGCAAACATTGCACGCGCCAGAAAAATACTTTCCGCTGCGGGTGCTGGTGTGCACCGAATGCTGGTTGGTGCAGACCGAGGATTACGCCCAGGCCGACGAACTGTTCAGCGCCGATTACGCCTACTTCTCCAGCACCTCTACCGGTTGGCTCGCGCATGCCGCAGCGTACGCGGAAACCATCAC
>JANMZU010000520.1:0-3395 GCA_031383585.1 Betaproteobacteria bacterium | reverse complement strand
CTGAAAGCCTAGCCACAGCACCATGTTTTGGGGCTTCCGCAATCGTTACTTTGCTATTTCGCACACTCGCAAGCACATCCGCAGGAGCATTGAAATCAGGTTTATTGTTATACATGCGATAACCCAACCTCGAAAGCACACCTTGGAGCACAGGCAAGTCATTGAGCGAAGATTCTCCCCCGGAGCTTGCGACATCTTGGCAGTACGCCATATCCTTTTCATTAGCCACAACCGGTGGTTTACCAGTTGCCTGTGATGCAAGTGCACTTGAGTATTGGGCGAATTGAGCTTGCACCGGTTCATACGGAATGTCGAAAGTAAACATGATTTCCTCTTCTTGAACAGCCGCTGAACCGATTTGATTCAACACAAAACACTGGGTCAGTTCTAACATTCAAACGAGAAACACTGGGTCAGTTCTAACACTCCTACATCTCTCACCAACGTTGAAATGACCAGCCGCGCGCATCAACACGTTCCTACGGAAAGCAAGTGATCCATCAAACGTGATGAATGGACGCACATATCGTAAACCTGTGCAGGCGACAAAGCATCTCATCACTGACCATTTCTTCCACGCCCGGTTGTGCGAATCCGATTTGAGCAATGGCCTTGCTCCAGAATTGACCAGCAGCCACATTGGCTGCGAAGTAATAGACCTCCCATTTGCCCGGATACATCTCGAATAGCTGGTTTGCCATCTGCAGCGCCAAGCCGCGTCGCCGGTAACGGCGCGCCAGAAAGAAGTAGCCCATATTGAAGTCGGTATCGGGATATACAGCTTCGTCATCCACCACTGCAAACCCGGCAAGTTCGCCATTGACCATGGCGACGTATGGCTTGACCGTCGGCTTTGCCCAGTACACCTGTTTCGGTCGCAACGTAAAAAGCCCGTTCTCCCCAAGTACGACCGGGCACGATTCACTCAAATCGTAGTTGTAGAACTGCATCATGTTCTCGATGCGGACGAGATCGTGTGCCGTTGCCGGGTGCAACGATATAGCCTGAGTATTGGCGCTGTTCTGCATTGCGGGTCTCATGTTCAAGTTGGCAACAGGCGCAAGTATCCGTCGTTCATTCATCGCGAGGCAAATGATGAATCTCGACTTTTCCGCCCGTCTCATAGACGCGGTTGCCATGCACGAACAATTTGGCCGCGCCCAGATTTTCGGCGCCGGCGCGGAAAAATCGGGTGATGTCGTCGTGAAGTGGTTTCCCAGCTCTATTCTTATTCGTGTAAATCCCGCTACCGATTGCATTGCCGCCAGTGAATTTGCCGTCTTTCTTGAGCCGGCTTAGATAGTTACTCCACGGCGCGGCATCATTCGCGAGAGCACGATCTTCGACATCACCTTGCATGAACAGAATGTAATCTTCCGTCTGGTTGCCCCGGACCACCATCGCCATGGATCCCCAGAACTGCACAATCGAACTTCCAATACATGCCGACCGTGCTACCCCGCCGGCTCACGCTGTCATCTTCAAGTCACATAAGTAATAAATAATCGTCACAAATTTTATATTCTTGGGGGTTTGTGATGCTGCGTTCTACTGGATTCAAGGTTGGCCGTTCGGCCAAGGCGTTTGTGGCACTTATGGTTTTTGCAGGTGTACTGGTTGCGTGCGGCAAGGATAATTCCGAAATCGGCGTCGTCATTGTGGAGGAAGCGACACCGATATCACTATCGATGGTCAAAATCGGTAGCTTTGATGGCGGCGTGCTGGGTGCGTCAGAGATCACTGCCTATGATTCCGCATCGCGCCGCTTGTTCGTGGTAAATGGCGCCAACGGAACGGTCGACGTTCTCGATATTTCCAACCCTGCCAACCCGATCAAAGTGGGCGCTATTTCAGTCCTGGCAAGCGGCGGTGGGGCGGTCAATAGCGTTGCCGTCGACAACGGCCTCGTGGCACTCGCCGTCGAAGCCGTTCCCAAGACCAGCCCAGGCTCTGTCGTGCTCTATAACGCAGCGGATCTGCGAAAAATTCAAACGATCCAGGTTGGCGCGCAGCCAGACATGATTACGTTCTCGCCCGACGGCCGTTTCATTCTGACCGCAAATGAAGGTGAGCCGAACAGCTACGGCCTGCCGACGTCGATTGATCCTGAGGGCTCCATCAGTATCATCACCGTGAACCGCTCGGGGTCATCTACAGTGGCGACTGCTGACTTCCGTGCGTTCAACGGTCAAGAAGCCACGCTGCGAGCGCAAGGTATTCGCATCTTTGGTCCCGGCGCTTCCGTCGCCCAAGACCTGGAACCCGAGTACATCGCAGTGAGCCCTGACAGTCGCACTGCATACGTGACGCTGCAAGAAAACAATGCGATCGCCATCGTTGACATCGCCACCGCACGCGTGACCTCACTCAAGCCATTGGGATTCAAGGACCACAACATTGCCGGCAATGGGCTCGACGCCAGTGATGAAGACGGTGGTGTCAACACCGACAGTGGTACACCAGCAATCAAGATTCAGCCATATCCGCTACGCGGCATGTATTTGCCAGACGCGATTGCGATGTTCTCTGTCAACAGCACCAACTATCTGATCACCGCCAACGAAGGCGATGCACGTGCCGACTGGCCGGGCTTTAACGAAGAGACGCGCGTACGCCAACACTGCACCAACGGCCTCGATCCGAACGTGTTCCCGGATGCGCTCAACCTGATTCGCGATTCCAATCTCGGTCGCCTGCGCATCACGACCACGCCTAACGGCGGCCGCGATGGCAAAAATGCGCTTGGACAGTGCAATGAACTCTGGAGTTTCGGAGCGCGCTCGTTCTCGATTTGGAACACTGATATTCAGCGCCAGTTCGATTCCGGCGATGATATTGAGCGCCGTTCAACGAGCTTGCCTAACGCACTCTTCAATGTGAGTCACGACAACAATACGCTGGACAACCGCAGCCCATCCAAAGGACCGGAACCGGAAGGCGTGACGGTCGCAAAATTTGGCAAGAAGACGTTTGCCTTTATTGGCCTGGAGCGCGTTGGCGGCGTGATGGTGTATGACGTCAGCGCGCCGACGTCAGCGACATTTGTAAATTACCTCAATACGCGAACTGCTGCGACAGGAGATCGTGGTCCCGAAGGCCTCACCTTCATCCCGGCAAACCGCTCACCTAACGGCTCACCACTTTTGGTGGTGGCGAATGAAGTCAGCGGCACGACGGCGATATTCCAGATCAATCTGGCGTATTGATCGCGAGATACCGCTCCTCCACATCTGCAGATCGACGTCGAGAAGGATTACGGTTGCGACGATAGCAGCCTTAGCCGCCAGTAATTCCATTTCTACTTCTTTAGTGCATTAATTTACTGGGCCGGCAAAAACATTCGTCATTCCCGCGAAGGCGGGAATCCAGCGTCTCACTCGGCAAAGTCACTGGGG
>JANMZU010000518.1:0-5730 GCA_031383585.1 Betaproteobacteria bacterium | reverse complement strand
AACCGTCGCACACCTCGTGAAAACCGGTCACACGTATGAGCTAGATGGCGCACTTTGGCTGAAAACTACGGATTTCGGCGATGACAAAGATCGCGTCATCTAGCTCATACGTGTGACCGGTTTTCACGAGGTGTGCGACGGTCTTTTCGACCAACCCATCGGTGTACAAAGAGGATTCGAGGTAATAAACGTCAAACTGCACGTCGAACGCCTTGAGGTCCAGATCCTGCTCGTGCCTTAGAGCGGCGACCGCAAATTTACGCATCGCCTCCAGATCATCACCGTTGGCGTCCTCGGGAAACTCGGCCAGATAGCGCTCGGCGATTTCGATGATGTATTCGCCGCGATAGCCGCCTTCGGGAAACGGAGTGTCGCTGCCGGTCTTTTCGTGCACCCGCGCCTGCACCGACAGGGCCAGATTATTGATTTGCGCGCCGGCATCGTTGTAGTAGAACTCCCGGCTCACCTGCCAGCCTTGGGCATCAAGCAATCGTGAAATCGTGTCGCCTGTTGCCGCGCCGCGCCCGTGGCCGACGTGTAGCGGCCCAGTGGGATTGGCCGATACAAATTCGACCATCACTTTTTGACCATTGCCTTCGTTGCTTCTGCCAAAATCGTCTGCGGCAGCAAAGATGGTCTCGACAACACGCGATTCTGCTTTTGATGAGAGGCGAATGTTAATGAAACCGGGCCCTGCGATTTCCGGCGCACCTGCCAGCAACTCGGAAACAGGAAGTGCGGCGACGATAGCGACGGCGATATCGCGCGGCTTTGCACCCAGCTTTCGGGCCAGCTGCAGCGCACTGTTGACCGCGAAATGGCCGTGGTCGGGATTTTTCGGTTTTTCCAGTTCGATCAGGAATGGCGGGGCTTCGTCTTTTAGCGCCGGATAAGCTGTGAAAAGCGCTTCCTGAAACATTGCGGCGACGGCGGTTTTGTTATCGATGAAGAGTGACATGCTTGGCTCAAAAGTTAGCCTGAAATTATAGCGGGAAGGGGGTGCCAACGCGACCGTCTCTGGCGATCATTTGCCATGTTGCGGTCGGACCAGAAGTGAAAAGTCCATTATTGGCGGGCCTTTACGGGCCAAAATGTCTGGAACACCGCTACGGTATTGGAGTTTTAACTATATGGCGCGTGGCATTCGGTTGAAGACTCGGCTAAACCTCCAACGGATCGACATCGATCAGCCATTTCACGGTTCGCGATTGGCTTATTTGCGGTAGCCAGATCGCTAGAAACTGTTGAAGCGCGCCACGCGAATTGGCCTGCACCATCAGTTGCTGGCGCTCAAATCCAGCCTTTCGCGAAAGCGGCGCAGGGATCGGGTCCCAGACATACAAATTTGCGTTTACTGCTCCGGCCAACCCTGCCTGGGTCATGCGTGCCGCGTTGGCGGCCTCAACGGCGCTCACCATGAAGGCGCTCAACGCGTCGGCTGACTTCGCTTCCGCGCGTAGCAGCGCGAGAAACGAATACGGTGGCAAGTTGGCTGATTTTCGTTCAGCCATCGCCATCACTGCAAAGCTGGCGTGATCCTGCCCCGCAACCGCTTGGTAAAGTGGATGGGTGGGAAAGCGCGTCTGAATCAACACACGACCAGGCAAATCGGCACGGCCCGCGCGACCGGCGACTTGGCAAAGCTGCGCGACCATCCGCTCGGCCGCTCTGAAGTCCGCCGAAAACATGGCGCCGTCTGCGTTGACCACGCCGACCAAGGTGATTTTCGGGAAGTCGTGTCCTTTGGAAAGCATTTGCGTGCCAACAAGCACGTCAATTTCCCCGGCTGCGGCGGCATTGAAGATCTTTTCGTCAGCGCCACGTTTTCGCGTTGAATCGCGGTCAACCCGCGCGATTCGGGCAGTCGGCAATTTGTTTCTCAGGGCGATTTCGACCCGCTCCGTGCCATGTCCGGCGGCGATCATTTCCTGGCTGCCACACGCGGCACACGCTGTCGGCACCCGCGACTGGTAGCCGCAATGGTGGCACTTCAATCGGCGTTCCTTTTGGTGGAACACGAGGCGCGCGCTGCAGCGCTTGCACTCCGGCATCACGCCGCATTGTGCGCACACCAGTGCCGGTGAAAAACCGCGGCGATTGATAAATACCAGCGCCTGTTCACCGCGCTGGACGGTTTCTGCAATGGCCTTGACCATAGTTTGGGAAAGGCCATCCTCAGTACGCTCGTGATTGAGGTCGATGAAGTCGATTGCCGGTAGCAGCGCGCTGGCGGCGGCACGTTTTGTCAGCGCAATCTGGGTAAAGCGGCCGCGGGCGACGTTGTGCAGACTTTCCAGTGATGGCGTGGCCGAACCCATGACGACCACGCAGTTTTCCTGCTGCGCACGAAAAACCGCCACATCACGCGCCGAATAGCGGAAGCCTTCCTGCTGCTTGAACGAGGCATCGTGCTCTTCGTCGACGACGATCACACCAAGCCTCGGCATCGGCGTGAAAACTGCCAGCCGTGTACCCACCACGATATCGGCTTGGCCCGATTGCGCAGCCAGGTAATCTTGCAAGCGCGGCACGTCCGCCATTGCGCTGTTTTGCAGGGCGATGTGCGAATCAGGAAAGCGTTGCTGCACTTGACGAATGAATTGCGGCGTCAGGTTGATTTCAGGCACCAGTACCAATGCCTGCCTGCCATTAACCAGCGCAGCGGCAACGACCTGCAAATACACTTCCGTCTTGCCGCTGGCGGTGACGCCGAACAGCAAAAATGGCGCAAACGTACCCGACGCTGCGTTGATACGTTCAATCGCGACCCGTTGTTCATCACTTGGCGAGTGGCCGGGTGCGATGATTACCGGGCGGCCTGGTGACCGCCCGGCGGGATGCGCCCCGCCGCTTATCAACACCTGCCCCTTTTTCAACAGTGCCGCGAGGACACTGGCGGCTCGATCATGGCGCAGTTTCAAATACGTTTCCGTTTGCGGCGCAGTCAACAAACTGGACAGCATGGCGCGTTTCGCCACGGCACGAGCAGAAAGCGCGTGAAGCGCGGCGCGACCTGAATCGGTAATTTCGAAGATACGTTGCTTGCGCAGCCTAATTGGCCTGGGTTGGCGCATGGCTGGCGGCAGCGCATTCAGCGCGATGGGACCAAACGGGTAGTGATAGTAGCTCTCGCAGAAGCGAAACAGTGCAAAGTCCCGCGCTGAAAATTTGGGCAGTTCGCGCTGGACGAGAAGTACATGCTTCAGTTTGTCGAGCGGGACTTCGGTTTCATCGCCAATCCCGACGATGACACCGGTCAGTTTCCGGTTTCCGAACGGAACGATGGCAAGACAGCCGATATCGTCTACTGTGATGTCTGCGCCGTGAAAGTCGTAAGGGTTAGCCAGTGGCAAGTCAAGAGCAACACGAACAATTTGGGCCTTCACGATTGCGCTATTGCCCCCTCTGAAGAGCTCTGAACACCGCGCCTATACTGGACTTCCAGCCTGTGGATAACTTTGTGCATAGCTCAGATTGGTTGAGTCTATTCCGTTGCCAGTTAGGGATAAACACTCGTGACAACAACGGGAATTTTAAAATATACCTATAACAAACAATTAGTTACGCACTTTGACAACAATCTGTGTTTCAGTTTGTCCACTACACGCTTTTTGTGCATAAGCAAGCCCTGAATGACGGTAATGACGAAAATATTTCTCTTGACAACACGATGACGCTAATCCCTAGCACTGACGCGGTGGACCGCGTTAACGAGCGCTTCCACATGGTCTGGATTGGTGAATTGCGAAATGCCATGGCCTAGGTTGAACACGTGACCGTTGGCGTTCTTGTCAAACGCAAACTCATTCAGGACGCGCGTTGCCTCTCGTTCTATGGCGGCAGGCTCACCAAACAAAACGTTGGGATCCAGGTTTCCTTGCAGGGCGACCTTTTGGCCGACTCGGCGTTTAGCGTCGGTCAAGCTGATTGTCCAATCCAACCCTAGCGCATCCGCGCCGCAATCGGCCATTGATTCGAGCCACAGCCCGCCGCCTTTGGTGAAGAAAACCCGCGGTACGATGCGGCCTTCACTGCTGCGCTTGAGCCCCGCCATAACCCGTTTTGCATAGCTGAGTGAAAATTCCTGATAGGCAGAATGCGACAGCGCACCGCCCCAGGTATCGAATAGCATCACCGCCTGTGCGCCGGCATCGATTTGCGCGTTCAGGTAAGCAATAACACTTTCGGTATTCTTTTCCAGGATCGAGTGCAGCAGATCCGGGCGCTGGTAAAGCATCGTTTTGACGCGACGAAAATCGTCGGACCCGCCGCCCTCGATCATGTAGCAGGCGAGCGTAAACGGACTCCCCGAAAAACCGATCAATGGGACGCGACCCTTGAGGGCGCCGCGAATCTGCGTCACGGCATCGGTCACGTACTTGAGTTGCCCCATATCGGCAACCGGCAGTTTCTTTACGTCCTCCTCGGTTCGCACCGTTCGTTCAAATTTTGGGCCTTCGCCCTCGACAAAATACAGACCGAGCCCCATGGCGTCAGGAATGGTGAGAATGTCTGAGAACAAAATCGCCGCGTCCAGCTTGAAGCGGTCAAGTGGCTGCAAGGTCACTTCGGTGCAGTAGTCGGGGTTCTTTGCCAGCCCCAGAAAGCTGCCCGCTTTCTTTCGCGTCGCGTTGTATTCGGGCAGATAGCGGCCCGCCTGCCGCATGATCCAGATGGGAGTGTAGGCAGTTGGTTCGCGCATCAGCGCACGCAGAAAGGTATCGTTTTGCAGGGGCGTCATAGGGGGGATGGGCGGCGGAAATTGAGATGGCCCCGATTTTGGCGAAGGCGCGGGCGAATTATCTCACCTGTTGTGCAACTGGTAATGCGCTGACGGCGCATTGATTACCGACTACAAGCGGCGATTGACACAAGTTATTGAAACTCTTTTATTGGCGCGGCTCTTCGAGTCTTTATGCCTGAAACATCGCGTCAAATGGCGTTCTACGAAATCAGACCCGCTTGAGACAGCTAACGAGGCAGGTCAGATTTGCCCATCAAATAAGCGTCTACTGATCTCGCGCACTGGCGCCCTTCGCGGATTGCCCATACAACTAGCGACTGCCCACGTCGCATATCACCCGCCGCGAACACCTTCGGATTGGCGGTTTGGTAGGCCAGCAAGTCCTCGCGATCATCGACGTCTGCCTTCACGTTTTGACGCTGATCCCGGGCGACCCCAAGTGCACCAAACTGTTCGAGCAAGCCTTTTTGTTCAGGCCCCATAAAGCCCATGGCGAGCAGTACCAGATCGGCTTTCATCTCGAACTCCGTCCCCGCGACTTCCTGCATTTTCCCGTCCTTCCATTCGATGCGCACCGCTTTCAGCTTTTCCACCTTGCCATTGCTGCCGATGAACTCCTTGGTCGCCACTGCCCAGTCGCGATCGCAGCCCTCTTCGTGAGAGGACGAGGTGCGTAACTTGATCGGCCAGTTCGGCCACACCATCGGCTTGTTCTCGGTGGCGGGTGGTTGCGGCATCAATTCGAATTGCGCAATCGATTCCGCGCCATGGCGGTTCGAGGTCCCAACGCAGTCGCTGCCGGTATCGCCGCCGCCAATCACCACGACATGTTTGCCCGTGGCGGTGAGCTGGCCCGGCACGCTATCACCAGCTACCACTTTATTTTGTAGCGGGAGAAAATCCATGGCGAAGTGAATGCCGGCAAGATCGCGTCCTTTCAACGGCAAATCGCGCGGCCATTCGGCCCCGCCGGAGAGCACCACGGC
>JANMZU010000516.1:0-2242 GCA_031383585.1 Betaproteobacteria bacterium | reverse complement strand
AAGACTGCTGCGATGCGCTGGGCGCGACCCATCGCGTCCAGATGGTGGTTACCTTTGGCGATATCGCCGCCGCCGGCACGGCTTCCCGAGGCCCATAGGTGTTGGCGCTGTCGACGAATTGACTCTGGCTGCTGGACACTGCCAACCGCACCCAATACCCCGCAGGCGTTGGCCCAGCGCTTAGTTGAGCGGTCTGCGCCAAGGTCAGTCAAAGTCGGCGTTGCGGGTGAAAACGGATCAGCGCCGACGCAGGCACGTACAATGTAGTTCCGTATTGTAGAAATTGGGACATCCGCATGATCAGTTTTACCATTCTGGGTTCGGCGTTCGTATTTTGCTACGCGATACTCTCAATGCTTATCGTACTGGCACCTCGAATTGGCCTTGTCGACCACCCCGGGGGCCGTAAGCAACATCGCAAACAAACACCATTGGTCGGTGGCTTGGCAATTGCGACTACTTTGCTTTTTGCACTCGTCATTTTGCGCCCCACCGTCGCCGTACCGATGATCATCTCGGTATCAATTTTGCTTGTCGTTGGCCTTGTCGACGACTTGGTGGAAGTCTCACCCATGCCAAAGTTCATTCTGCAAGCTGGCGCGTGCCTTGTGATGTATTTCATGGCACATGTTGAACTCAGAACCGTTGGAAACCTCTTTGGAACTGGCTCGATTGGTCTATGGTGGTTTTCGGTGCCGATGACCATAGTTGCCGTGATCGGTGTCATCAACGCCTTAAATATGGCCGATGGCATAGATGGGCACGCGGGCGTTGTGGGAGCCATCGCGTTTGGAGCATTCGCCTTGGTGGCGCGGGTGAGTGGGCTTTGGGATCAGTACATCGTGTTGCTCATCCTGCTCGGCGCGACGTGTGCTTTCCTGATAATGAATTTCCGCTCGCCATTCCTAAAGGAGGCTCGCACATTTCTTGGCGATACAGGAAGCATGCTGCTTGGTCTCATGGTCGGTTGGTTCGCGATCGACCTGACGCAAGGCCCGGGCCGCACCTTTCCAGCAATATGTGCACTCTGGGTGGTGATACTGCCGCTTTGCGATTGTGTTTCGTTAATGATCCGGCGCAAACGTGCTAAGGGCAGCATGTTCGTTGCAGACCGACAGCACCTACATCACTACCTTCTCAATCGCGGGCTGTCGGTGAGTCAAGCTTCGTACGTCGCCGCATTGCTGCATGTAGCATGCGCTGGGGTAGGCGTACTTGCGTGGATAACCCGCGTGCCGGAATGGATAATGTTCGTCGCATTTGTCGTGATCTTTGTCGCCTATCACATCAACATGACGCATGTTTTCAAGTCGGTGCCGCAAGGTGGCACGAAGGCCGGGGCCGGTCCGGACTCTGAGCCATTCACTCAGACACGATAGTCGTTTGTCTTTGGGCAACCGTACGCGAAGAGCGGGCTGCACAGGGTCAGTCAAAATTGGCACGTCAGGAAAAACACATCAGCACTATCAGCCAAATGGTACCTTCGGTGGTAAAACATGTGGCATACCGCAGTACAGGAAACCGATCGGTCAGGTAGTGGCTAGTCAACGCCGTGGTGCAAAAAGCATCGGCTTTGACGCGTCAAGTTAGCCAGACTAGACTAACACTGGTGTCGTGATACGACCAAAAAGAGGCAACGGTGCAATCAGTTAATATGTTGGAAGCCAAATCGGCTTTATCCCGCTTGGTGGATGCCATTGAGCAGGGGCGGGAACAGAAAATCATAATTGCCCGCAACAGTCGCCCAGCGGCAAACTTGACTCCCATCGGCGCTGCCCGGCCAGGTCAGCGTCTGGGCATCGTGAAGGGTTCTTTCGACGCACCTGACGCCTTCGACAAAAACAATAATCCAGTCGCCCGTTCGTTTCAAGTTGGTGTTGCGCCTTGAATCTGCTTCTGGATACGCAGGTTGCGCTGTGGGCAAGCGTCGATAGCCCGCGGCTGCCAACGGCAGCACGGGCGAAAATCGGGTCGCCTCAAAACAATATCTGGATAAGTGCTGCAAGCATTTGGGAAATTGCCACCATGCATTTTCTCGGTTGCGGCGACCTGCCTGTGTCCGCACGTGAAGCGCTGAATTTCTTTGAAGCTGCGGGATACCTGCTGTTCCCGGTCTCTGCGGCGCGCGCTGCAGAGGTTGAGCCGCCGCCACCGTATCACCAGAACCCGTTCGACCGCATTATCGTCGCGCAGGCACTTGTTGAGCCGAGCGGCTGATGACGCACGATGCAATCGTAGCGCG
>JANMZU010000510.1:0-3620 GCA_031383585.1 Betaproteobacteria bacterium | reverse complement strand
TTCGACCAGTCCGGGAAGCCGGTCGCCGTCGGTGGTTCAGCAGGTGGCGGACAGATTGTCGACTACATCAGCGCGAGCCTCGTCGAAATGCTCGCCAACCAGCGCACACCGGCCGAAGCATTGGCGCGTGGCCATGTTTCGACTGCCGTGCGCGGAAAACTGCAACTTGAAAAAGGAACCAGTGCCGAATCGCAGGCGGCGACTCTCACGTCAAAGGGCCACACTGTCGAAGTAATCCCAATGATCAGCGGTCTGGGTTTTCTGTTGCGTCGCGATGGTGGCTGGCTGGGGGCGGCTGATCCTCGCCGGGATGGTGTTGCGGAAGGGCGCTAGTGTCGCGAAAGTAGTCAGCCGATCGACCAGAGCGCAATAGGGGACTACGGTTTCCCGACGCGATAACAGCGGTGCCAAGTCAGCATCTGGCGGTTTTTGCTGGAACTGGGCGGGGAGTCCTGAGATCCTCCCAAAAGGTTAGATCGCCATCCGGCGCGCCTTTCCGGGCATTTTGGCCCTGTGAAGTCCGCTGGTATTGGGGTTTGCCATTTCGTCCCCATATAGTTCAACCACCGACAACGAACACCTAATGGAGCACACCATGATCGAACTCACCGTCAATGACATGACCTGCGGCGGCTGCGTCGCCAGTATCACCCGCGTCGTCAAGGGGCTGGATGCCAACGCCACGATAGACGCTGATGTCGCCAGCAAGCGCGTGAAAATCAACAGCGTCGCCACTAGCGATAAAGTGATCGCCGCCATCGCCGATGCGGGCTACCACCCAGTGAAGGCTTAGCAGGCTGCCCGCACAAAACAGGCGAGCAGGCAACGGCAATGGATATTCAAATCACCGGCATGACCTGTGCTTCTTGCGTCGCGCGCGTCGAGAAAACCCTCAATGCGCTGACGGGCGTCGACTCAGCCACAGTCAACTTGGCGACCGAAACCGCGACACTCAATGCCGCCGCGCCAATCAACGTTGCGAGCGTTATTCAGGCGATTGAAAAAACCGGCTACGGTGTAACTGAGCAAACCGTCTCGCTTGCCATTAGCGGCATGACCTGCGCCTCATGTGTTGGCCGGGTCGAACAGGCGCTTGCCCGGGTGCCGGGGGTGTTGAAGGCCACCGTTAATCTGGCGACCGAGCGGGCAACGGTACAGGTCGCTGCCGGCGCCGCGACCATCGACACACTTCTCGCTGCCGTCAAGCGTGCAGGTTACGGCGCTACTGCAGTGGAAGCAGGCTCCAGCAAACCGACGCCATTCAGCAATCCGGCGTTGCCGGTCATCGCCGCCGCGCTGCTGAGCCTCCCCCTCTTATTGCCAATGTTGGTCGAGCCATTTGGTGTGCATTGGATGTTGCCTGGATGGCTGCAGTGTTTGCTGGCCACACCGGTACAGTTCATTCTCGGCGCACGTTTCTATCGTGCCGGTTGGAAAGCCCTGCTGGCCAGATCCGGCAATATGGATTTGCTGGTGGCCCTCGGCACCAGTGCTGCCTACGGCTTGAGCGTCTACCAATGGTTAACGGCGCCGGTTGGTGCAATGACCCACCTGTACTTTGAGGCCAGCGCCGTCGTGATCACGCTGGTGTTGCTGGGCAAATGGCTGGAGGTGCGCGCCAAGCACCAGACGACCGACGCCATTCGCGCGCTCAATGCGCTCAAGCCAGAGCGCGCGACGCTGCGCAAAGATGGTGTCGATGTCGACGTACCATTGTCGGCCGTCCAACTGAACGACATCGTGGTGGTCAAGCCGGGTGAGCGTATCGCCGTGGATGGTGAAGTGATTGACGGCGAAAGCCATGTCGATGAATCGCTGGTCACTGGCGAGAGTTTGCCGGTGGCCAAGCGCGCGGGAGAGCGTGTGACTGGTGGCGCAGTAAACGGCGAAGGTTTGTTGCTGGTGAAAACGCTGGCAGTCGGTGCTGAGAGCACGCTGTCGCGAATTGTGCGCCTGGTCGAATCGGCACAAGCCGGCAAAGCGCCAATACAACGTCTGGTTGACCGTGTGAGCGCAGTGTTTGTGCCGGTGGTGCTGGTATGTGCACTACTCACCCTGTTGGTGTGGGGTGTCATCACGGGAAACTGGCAGACAGGATTGCTCAATGCTGTCGCCGTGCTGGTCATCGCCTGTCCGTGCGCGCTGGGGCTGGCCACACCAACGGCGATCATGGTTGGTACGGGTGTCGCGGCGCGGCACGGCATATTGATCAAGGACGCAGTGGCGTTGGAAATTGCGCATCGCATCGAGGTAGTTGCCTTCGATAAGACCGGCACGCTGACCATGGGCCAGCCCTCACTGACCGATGCCGTCGCGGTCGATGGCGACCGTGCAAGGCTGCTCCGTCTAGCTGCGGGAATACAGCGCGGCAGCGAACATCCGCTGGCGCGTGCTGTGAGTGATGCTGCGGCCGCAGAATCCCTCGCTGCGCCCGTAGCTGGCGATGTGAAGGCGATCGCTGGCAAGGGGGTGACAGCGACCATCGATGGCCAGTCCTACGCTATTGCCAGCACCCGTTACGCGCACGAGTTGCTACCGGACCTGCCATTGCCGTTGATGGCCCAGGCCACGCGGCTTCAAAACGAAGGGCGCACGGTCTCGTGGCTGATCCAGATCGGGCTCCAGACCGGGCATATCACGCAGGCCGTTGGCTTGCTGGCGTTCGGAGACAGCGTGAAACCGACCGCGAAAGCCGCAATTGAACGTTTGCACGCATTGGGTGTGCGCTGCGTGATGCTTAGTGGCGACAATGCCGGGAGTGCGAATGCAGTTGCCAAACAATTGGGCATTGATGACGTTCGTGCCGAGGTGCTGCCTGCGGACAAGGCGCGCATCATCGCCGAGCTGCGCATACCCGCTGCGGGCATGAGCGGCGGGTCAACAACAACGCGGTCCGGCAATCAAAAAATTATCGCCATGGTCGGCGACGGCATCAACGATGCGCCAGCACTGGCTGCCGCCGACATCGGCATCGCCATGTCCACCGGCACCGATGTCGCCATGCAGGCTGCGGGCATAACCCTTATGCGCGGCGATCCCGCGCTGGTAGCGGACGCCATCGATATTTCCCGCCGTACCTACGCCAAAATTCGCCAGAATCTGTTCTGGGCTTTCGTCTATAACGTCGTCGGCATTCCTGCCGCCGCTTTTGGCCTGCTGAACCCGATGATCGCCGGTGCGGCGATGGCGTTGAGCAGTGTGAGCGTGGTGTCGAATGCACTGTTGTTGAAGCGTTGGCGGGCGGGTAAATAATTCCATTTTGACGCACAGGTGCCTCCGGAATACCAACGTTGCCATATGCACTGGTAACGTTGGTCATGGTCGTTCCAGTGGTGGCGATGTTTGCCTTGATGTAGAGTGACCCGCGAATCATCATTCGCAGGGGAATGTAATGCCAACGCAGGGCGCAACAAACGCGATGCCGCTGGACGGCCTGAAAGTACTGGAGATGGGCACCCTGATCGCAGGGCCGTTCTGCGGGCGGCTGCTCGCCGAATTTGGTGCTGAAGTCGTCAAGATCGAATCGCCCGCTGACACACGCGGCGAGGGCGGCGATCCCCTCCGAAAGTGGCGCATGCTTCACGATGGGACGAGCCTGTGGTGGTACGCGCAGGCGCGCT